>CAZSOP010000045.1:0-14605 GCA_964608385.1 uncultured Cytophagia bacterium | reverse complement strand
ATTCTAATTTCACGGCGTTCAGCTTTTTAAGAAAAAGTTGAAAATATATTTGACAATACCGTGATGCTTTTTTATATTAAAGAAATTGAACCGGTTTAAATTTATAAAGGGATTTTAATATGAAGAATCTTCTTTTTTGTATACTGTTGTCTCTGCTTTTGATCGGCTGCGGCTCCAAAAGCGATACAGTCAATTTAAAAATGGGGCATGGCCTCGATACCAGCCATCCTGTGCATAAAGCAATGCTATTTATGGCCGACAAAGCGGCTGAAAAATCAAACGGAAAACTGACGATCGATGTTTATCCAAGTGAACAGCTCGGAAATGAAAAAGAAATGCTCGAACAGCTGCAGATGGGTAGCGTTGCCATGACCAAGGTCTCCAGTTCCGTATTGGAAAGCTTTGTCAGTGAAATGCGCGTTTTTGCCCTGCCGTATCTCTTTCGCGATGATGAACACAAATGGCAGGTGTTCAATAGTTCTATCGGACAACAAATGCTCGATGCCGGAGAAAGCAAGGGGCTAAAAGGACTCGTTTATTATGATGCCGGCGCCAGAAGTTTTTATACCGTCGACAAACCGATTCAATATCCCGATGATCTGAATGGGCTCAAAATCCGTACCCAGCAAAGCCCGATGGCTATGAAGCTGATCAAAACCCTGGGCGGCTCTGCAACCCCGATTTCCTGGGGCGAGCTTTACACCTCCCTGCAACAAGGTGTTGTCGATGGTGCGGAAAATAATCCACCCAGCCTTTATACCGCCCGGCATTACGAAGTCTGCAAACATTACAGTCTCGATGAACATACCATGGTCCCCGATGTCGTCGTGATCAGCACGGTTGTGTGGAAAAAACTAAAGCCGGAATTACAGGAGATTCTCATCCAGTCCGCGAAAGCGTCTGTCCCTTATCAAATCGAGCTCTGGAACGCCTTTGTTGATGAATGCATGAGCAAAATGAAAGAACAGGGTTTGCAGGTATATCAGCCGGATAAGGCCCCGTTCAAAGAACGCGCCCGGGCCCTGTGGCAGGAATTTGAAGCAAGCAAAATCGGTGAACTGGCTCAAAAAATTCAAGAGGTAAATCCGTAATGCTGACTGTGAAAAAAGCACTGGATAAAAGCCTTGAAATGCTGACGGCCCTGACCATGGGCCTGTTGGTCATCGATGTAACCTGGCAGGTCATTACCCGATTCATTCTCAACAATCCCAGCTCATGGACGGAAGAGCTGGCTATTTTTCTCACCATCTGGGTTGGCCTGCTGGGTTCTGCGGTCGCCTTGCGTCGAAAAGCACATCTGGGTATTGATTTTTTTGTACAAAAGTTTCCGGTAAAAATCCGGCTTTACAGTGAAATTTTTATCTATATCTGTACGGCCGCCTTTGCTATTGCCGTGCTTTTCCTTGGCGGCCTCAGAGTGGTTACCCAGACCCTGATGCAGGATCAAATAACCCCGGCGCTCGGTATTAAGATGGGATATGTCTATCTGGCTCTACCGATTTCGGGATTTTTTATTGGTCTTTACAGCATCGAATTTCTTGTTGCAAGCCTGAAGGACTGTTCTTTAGTACGGTGCGCCGGCTCCGGGGCGCCGTAGCTGTTTTTCGGTTATTTATTCACTCAAAATCCAAGGATTAAAGGTTATGGATTGGCCGCTTATCGTTCTATTGGCGAGTTTCCTGCTCTTTTTGATTCTGAATGTACCGATTTCGTTTGCAATCGGTCTTTCCACATTGTTGACCATTCTGACCATTGGCGGTCTGCCGGCATTACAGATCGTGGCTCACAAAATCGCTACCGGTATCGATAGTTTTGCCCTGCTGGCGATACCATTTTTTATACTTGCAGGTCTTTTTATGGGACGGGGTGGAATTGCCCGGCGCCTTATCGAGTTTGCCAATGTACTCGTGGGCCGTTTTCCCGGAGGCTTGTCTTATGTCAATATTATCACCTGCATGCTGTTTGGTGCCATCTCCGGCTCGGCTGTTGCTGCGGTGTCAAGTGTTGGTGGTTTCATGATCCCATTGATGAATAAAGAGGGATATGACCGTGATTTCAACGCCGCCGTCAGCATTACCGCCGCCACCACCGGTCTTCTCATTCCGCCCAGCAATGTCATGATCGTCTACTCACTTGCCACCGGAGGTGCGGTTTCTATTGCCGCCATTTTTCTCGCCGGTTTTCTGCCCGGTATTTTAATGGGACTCGGTTTGATGGTGGTCAGCGGTGTTATATCGATTCGAAGAAATTATGGCAAAGGCGTTAAGTTTGAATTCCGCGATGCTTTTTTCAAGTTTTTTGCCGCCCTGCCGCCGCTTTTTTTGGTGATTCTGGTTCTGGGTGGCATTTTGCTGGGATTCTTTACCGCCACCGAAGCCTCTGCTATTGCGGTGGTCTATGCTTTTTTCCTCTCCGTATTCGTCTACAGAGAAGTCAAGTTTAAGCATATCCCCACTATTCTGTTGCAGTGCGGTATCACCACTGCAGTGGTCATGCTCCTGATCGGGACTTCAATGGCCATGTCCTGGGTACTGGCTTATGAAAATATTCCGCAAAATATCAGCACTGCTCTGCTCAGCATTACCGACAATCCAATCATCATTTTGCTGATTATTAACATGATTTTACTTTTCGTCGGCACTTTTATGGATATGACACCTGCTGTGCTTATTTTTACACCCATATTTTTGCCCATCGTCACCGGTTTGGGTATGCATCCGATCCACTTTGGAATCGTTATGATTATGAACCTCTGTATCGGCATTTGTACACCACCGGTTGGGTCGTGTCTATTCGTTGGCTGCGGCATCGCCAATACCACCATAACCAAAGTGATCAGACCTCTGATGCCCTTTTTTATTTCCATGATCGTCGTTTTGCTGATCACCACCTATGTACCCTGGTTGTCGCTGGTCATTCCTAAATTATTCGGTTTTTAAACTTAACAGGCGTTTCTTTATGGCATTGACGATTTCAGATATTGCAAAACTTGCCGGGGTTTCCCGTGCCACGGTTTCCGGTGTACTCAACAACAGTCCGACCGTAAGTGAGCGAACCAAAAGCAAAGTCATGGCCATTATCGAAAAACACAATTACCGCCCCAACGCCATTGCCCGCGCTTTGGCCCTCAAGCAGACCGGTGTCATCGGCCTGTTGGTCAAGGATATATCGAATCCTCTCTATAGTCAAATCGCCATGGGCGTCGAAGAACTGTGCGTCGATAACAATTACAGCGTCATCATGGGAAACACCAATACCCAGCCTGAACGTGAACTGTCCAAGATCAATTTGCTGAAACGGCGCCAGGTCGATGGTCTGATTCTGCTGCCGGTGCAAAAAGGGGTTGATCTGGGACATTTATGGGAATTGCGCAAGGAAAATTATCCCTTTGTTCTTCTCGCCGAGGTTCCCGGTATTCAGGCTGACCTGGTACGCGCTGACGACGAAAAAGGTGCTTTTGAAGCGGTAAACCACCTGATTGAACTGGGGCGCCGCCGAATCGGCTATATTTGCGGTCCCGAAACCGCCATGGCCAGCGATCGCCGTCTGGAAGGCTATCGCCGTGCGCTTATCGAAAACAATCTGCTTCCCGAAGAAGACCTCGTCAACCCCTGCGGTTGGCGACTTGAACACGGCTATCAGGCCGGCCTTCGGCTGAGAGAAAGCAACATCCCCATGCCGGATGCCCTGTTTTGTTATAACGACTCGGTCGCTCTCGGACTGATTCGCGCTCTGACGGAAGGACAAATCGATGTTTCCGATGATGTCGCCGTCGTCGGTTTTGACGATGCCCCGACATCCGGATTTTTGGAAACCGCCCTGACAACGGTCGCGCAACCGGCACACCTTATTGGTTACCGCGCCGCACAGGTTTTGCTGGATCGCATCCATGCAAAAAACAATTCATCTCCTTTTCAATCTATTTTTCTTGAAACACATCTGGTGGTTCGAGAGAGTTGCGGTGCGAATAGAAAAGGCACTATAAGCCACCAATTAAATCCAAAAGCAAATTATGATTTGATCAAAACCAACAGGGAGGACCTGTTTTGAACGATTTACAAACTCTTTTTGGCCTTGAAAATAAAGTTGCAGCTGTAATCGGCGGGGGGGGTGTTCTGGCTGGTGCCATGGCTGAAGGTCTGGCCAAAGCAGGAGCCGACGTGGCGATTCTCGATCTGAATCGCGATAACGCCCAACAACGCTCCGAGTCGATAAAAAAAGCGGGTCGCCGTTCGCTTGCCATTCAGATCGATGCCACATCGAAACAGGACATTATCGATGCCGAGAAAAAAATTCGCCAGGAGCTGGGCATCGTATCGATTCTCATCAATGCTCCGGGTATCAATTCCAGTACGCCGTTTTTTGAACTGAGCGAGGAAGAGTGGCATAAAATTCTGGATGTGAACCTCAAAAGCATTATGCTCTCCTGCCAGATTTTTGCTCAGGTTATGATCGATAATCGTCTTCGCGGCAGTATCGTCAATATTTCATCCGCCTCATCCGGTCCGCCGCTTTCACGCGTCTTTACCTATGGAATATCCAAAGCCGGCATCAACAACCTGACCCAGTTCCTCGCGCGCGAATGGGCTGAACATAACGTACGCGTGAATGCTCTGGCACCGGGGTTCTTTCCGGCAGAGCAAAACCGCAAGGTGTTGACTCCGGATCGGGTAAAAAGCATTATGGAACACACCCCGATGAACCGCTTTGGAGAACCGGAAGAATTGATCGGTTCAACGATATGGCTGGCGTCCGACAGGGCATCATCATTCGTAACCGGCGCGATTATTCGCGTCGATGGCGGTTTTACCGCGATGACCATATAAATAGATGTACACATCAGTACAAAATTTAAATCTGCTATAAATAAGATCCAAGGAGAACATTATGGCTCAATATGATATCGGACTAATCGGCCTTGCTGTTATGGGTGAAAATCTTGTGCTCAACATGGAAAGCAAGGGATTTTCAGTGGCTGTATTTAATCGTACGGTTTCTAAAGTGGACAGATTTATCGAACAGCGCGCGCAGGAGAAAAACATTAAAGGTTGTCACAGCATTGAAGAGCTGATTTCCAGCCTGAAAAAACCGCGCAAAATAATTCTCATGGTCAAGGCCGGCAAACCGGTGGATGACTTTATTGAATTATTGCTTCCCCATATCGACAAAGGGGATATTATTATTGATGGCGGCAACAGTTATTTCCCTGATACGATACGGCGTACAAAATATCTCGAAGATCAGGGCTTTCTCTATATCGGCACCGGTGTTTCCGGCGGCGAAGAAGGGGCGCTCAAGGGACCGTCGATTATGCCCGGCGGATCCGAAAAAGCCTGGCCCCACATTAAACCGATTTTTCAATCTATTGCCGCCAAAGTCGAGGATGGCTCACCCTGCTGTGAATGGATCAGCAGTGATGGCGCTGGCCACTTTGTAAAAATGGTGCATAACGGCATTGAATACGGTGATATGCAAATGATCTGTGAAGCCTATTTTTTGATGAAACACCTTGGCCTCTCTGCCAGAGAGATGCACGATGTTTTTCGCGAATGGAATCAAGGCGATCTGGACAGTTATCTGATTGAAATTACCGCTGACATTCTTTCCAAAACCGACAAGGATACCGGAAAACCGATGGTCGATGTCATTCTCGATACGGCCGGCCAAAAAGGTACCGGAAAATGGACCAGCCAGTTTGCTCTTGACTTTGGCGTTGCGGCACCTACCATCGCCGAAGCGGTCTTTGCCCGCTTTATGAGCGCCATCAAGGAGGAACGCATCGAGGCGGCTAAAACGCTGCCGCAACCGTCGGCCGAATTCAAAGGCGATCGCGATGCCTTTATCAATATGATCAATAAAGCCCTCTATGTTTCAAAGATTTGCTCCTATGCCCAGGGATACCAGCTTATGCGCGCAGCGGCCGAAGAATACAACTGGGATCTCAATTATGGCGAAATCGCTCTGATCTGGCGCAACGGCTGTATCATTCGTGCTCAATTCCTGGGTCGTATCAAAGAAGCCTTTGATCAGCAACCCGACCTCGCCAATCTGCTTTTGAACCCCTACTTTAAAACGGCTGTAGAAGAAAACCAAAATGCCTGGCGACAGGTTGTTGCTGAAGCGGTTAAGCTGGCGATTCCGGTACCGGCGTTCAGCAGTGCTTTGGCCTATTATGACAGTTATCGGCTCGAAAGATTGCCGGCAAATCTCCTGCAGGCACAGCGCGATTATTTTGGTGCCCATACTTATGAGCGTGTCGACAAACCACGCGGTGAATTTTTTCACACAGACTGGTTGAATAGTTAGGCAAATACCCATGATTGAAAATGAATTTAAACTTTCCGGCAAAGTCGCTTTGGTCACCGGTGCCAGTCGTGGACTGGGTCGGGCGATCGCCAGGGGACTGGCGTCTGCCGGCGCCGACCTGGTGGTGAACGCCCGCAGCCGGGGCGACCTGGAGAATCTAAAAAGTGAAATCAGAACACTCGGTCGCTCTGCACTGGTAGCTGATTTCGATCTCAACAATGTGGAAGAAATTCCCGCGTTTTATGACAACATATTGCAGCAGGTTAAGAAGGTGGATATTCTTGTCAATGTCGCGGGTGTAAATCTGCGTAAAGCGGCGGTGGAATGGACACTGGAGGAGTGGGAATCGATTCTTCGCCTCAACCTGACCGTTCCTTTTGTTTTGGACCAATGTTTTGCCAGAGCATGTATTGCTGATAATCGAGGCGGAAAGATTATTCACATCGCCTCCCTGCTCAGCGAAGCTGCACGTGCCTCGATACCCGCCTATACAGCCAGTAAAGGCGGAATAAAAATGCTGACCAAGGCGCTGGCTGTCGAGTGGGCCCGGGACCGGATTCAGGTCAATGCTATCGGTCCCGGTTACATAAGAACCGAATTGACCAAACCATTGTGGCAGGACAACTCTTTTTCACAATGGGTCCTGGAAAGCACACCGGCGAATCGCTGGGGCGAACCGGATGATCTGGTGGCCACTGCACTATTTTTAGCTTCCCGGGCATCCGATTACATTACCGGTCAAACCATCTACGTAGATGGCGGCTGGTTGGCGAATTTGTAAAAAACAGCGTTTTCGTATACCACCGGCCCTTACCTGCGGCCGCAGCGGATGACTTGGGCCGGGTGAAAGGGCGCATGCGCAAATCTAAACTTTTTCATGATCAAACGAGCACAAGAGTATTACAATGAGATTTCATCTTCATGGTGAGGGATTCAGCGACAGACACCTCACCGTACAGGAAATTTTCAATATCTGTAAAGATGCTTTTAGCGACAACAAGTTGTACGGCAAACGAATTCTTTTCATTATTCCGGATCATTCCCGCAGTGCACCGCTGGATATCATGTTTCGCTCGATATATGAGCTGCTACACGACAGCGTCGAAACCCTCGATTTTCTCATCGCTCTCGGTACTCATCCACCTATGAGCGAAGAAATGATTTTAAACCGCGTCGGCATCACCGCTGAAGAGAAGATTAAACACTATTCACAGGCCCGTTTTTTTAATCACGACTGGAAAAACAGAGATCAGTTGATTCAAGTCGGTACCCTTTCCGGCAAAACAGTCGAGGCCATTTCGAACGGCATGATGCAGCAACCGGTTGAGATCAGTATCAATAAAATGGTCCTCGATTACGATGTTCTCTTCATTATCGGCCCGACATTTCCGCATGAAGTTGTCGGATTTTCGGGAGGTAATAAATATCTGTTTCCGGGAATCGCCGGTGAGGAAATCATCGATATGTTTCACTGGCTCGGAGCCCTGATCACCAATGCCGCAATTATTGGACAGAAATATACCCCGGTCCGTCGCATCGTTGATATGGCAGCGGCCATGGTGCCGGTCGATCGTTTCTGTGCCAGTATGGTGGTACATGGCAAGGGTCTCGCCGGTCTTTATATCGCAAGTCCTGAACAGGCCTGGGATAAAGCCGCCGATCTGAGTAAAGAATTACATATTGTTTACAAATCAAAGCCTTATCGCCGGGTCCTCTCTTGTGCACCTCCGATCTATGATGAATTGTGGACGGGGGGAAAATGCATGTACAAACTCGAACCGGTTGTCGCCGATGGCGGCGAACTGATTATATATGCCCCCCATATAGACAAAATATCGGTCACGCATGGCGAGCTGATCAGGAAAATCGGTTATCATGTACGTGATTACTTTGTTAAACAAATGACCCATTTTGAGGATATCCCACTGGGTGTTATGGCGCATTCCACTCATGTAAAGGGATTGGGTACATTTGAAAATAGAGTCGAAAAACCGCGAATTCATGTGACGCTGGCCAGCGGCATACCAAAAGAGATTTGTCGGGAAATCAACCTCGGTTATCGCGATCCAAATACCATTCAACCAAAAAAATGGCAGAATCGGGAAGAGGAGGGGATTTTGTATGTCCCCAGGGCCGGTGAGATGTTGTACCGGCTCGATTCGGAACGAGCGTAATAGCGGCATTCTCCGGCTGTGCCGGAGCGGAAAAATAAAATGCTATTGAGAGTATAAAAAAGAGGAGTTTAAATGTCTGCTCAAAAAAACGTTGTTATCGCACAGTCCGGGGGACCATCTCCGGTTATTAACAATACCTTGCGCGGAATTATCGATGCCTGCAAGATGTTTCCGGACACGTTCGGCAAGCTCTACGCCGGCTGGCACGGTGTAGAAGGAATCCTGAAGGAAGAATTGCTCGATCTTTCGGCTCAGAATGATGAGGAGATCGGGCTGCTTCGCACCACGCCGGCTGCCGGCGCTATCGGTACCTGCCGCTACAAGCTGAAGAACCATCAGAAGGAAGATTTTGCCAGGGTTATCGAGGTGTTCAAAGCGCATAATATCGGCTATTTTTTCTATATCGGTGGCAACGATTCGATGGATACCGCCCATAAAATTGCCAAACAGGCCCATGAACAGGGACTTGATCTTGTCGCTAGCGGATGCGCCAAAACGATTGATAATGATGTGGGTGATTCGGAATTCAAGCTCGTGGATCATACGCCCGGCTACGGCAGCGTTGCCCGCTATTGGTCACATTTGGTACAAAATGCGGATCAGGAAAATATGGGTTCTTCACCTTCGGATCCGGTTCTGGTCATTCAGGTTATGGGAAGAAAAATCGGATTTATTCCGGCAGCCGCTCGCCTTGCTGATCCAAAACGCGAAATGCCGCTGCAGATTTACATGCCCGAATCCAATCTCGGCCTCGAAGAGTTGACCGATAACGTCAACGATGAATTGGTTAAGAACGGTCGTTGTCTGGTTATCGTCAGCGAGGGATTTGATGTCGGCAGTTTGGGTGAGCGCAAGGATGATTTTGGTCATACTGAATTCGGTGCCAGTGAAATGACCGTACAACAGGTTATCGTCAACCATCTCAATATAAATGGTCTGCGGGCACGCGGAGCGGCGCGCGGACAGGTTGCGGGAACAGATCAACGCGACACCATGATATACGCCTCTACCGTGGATCTCGATGAATCTTATAAAGTGGGACAAAACGCCGTGGTCATTGCGGTCGAGCACGGTAGCGGTTACATGTCAACTATATTGCGTCGCCCCGGTCTCGGTTATACCGTTGATTTTGATAAAGTCGATCTTGAAAAGGTTGCCAATTCTGAACGCGAATTTCCCAGAAACTGGATCAATCCCAACCGTATCGATGTGACCGATGATTTTGTCAACTATGCCCGGCCTCTTATCGGCGATGACTGGGTAAGCGTGCCGCTGGTTCAGGGCATTCAACGCTTTAGCTGCTTTGAGAAAATATTTGCCGATAAAAAGCTGCCTGACTATCTACCGCAGGCGTATCAGAAATAGCTGAATTCAACCGTTCATTAAAACCAGAGGTATTTTATGTCCGATTATCAGGCACCCTTGAAAAATTTCAAATCCAAACATGATTTTTTTATTGCCATCGATTCTGATGGTTGTGCCTTTGACACGATGGAAATCAAACACAAGGAATGTTTTATTCCCAATATCATCAAACACTGGAATCTGCAGCCCGTTTCGAAATTCGCCCGCGCAGCCGCAGAATTTGTCAATCTCTATTCGCAGTGGCGCGGCATCAACCGCTTCCCGGCTCTCGTGCGTGTTTTTGATCTGTTGCTGGATTGGCCCCATGCGATGAAACGAAACCCGGAAATTCCCTCTGTGGAATCGTTGCGCCACTGGATAGATGAAGAGAGCAAGCTGGGCAACCCGGCATTGGAGAAAAAAGTAGAGAAAAAACCCGATGTTGTGCTCTCCAGAGCTCTGGAATGGAGCAAAGATGTAAACAAGACTGTCGGCGAGATGGTTCACGATATACCGCCGTTTCCTTTCGTCAGGGAATCCCTGGAATCGGTTTACAACTGGGCGGATATCATCGTCTGTTCGGCAACGCCGGAAGAAGCACTGATCCGTGAATGGCAGGAACACGATATTGCCGGCTTTACTGAAATCATCGCCGGACAGGAAATGGGGAGTAAAAAGGAACATATTCATCTTGCTTCCGGAAACAAGTATGATAAAAACAACATGCTGATGATCGGGGATGCACCCGGAGATATGAAAGCCGCCAAGGCCAATAATGCTTATTTTTATCCCATCAATCCAGGACACGAAGACGAGTCCTGGGAACGTTTTTTCAAACAAGCAGCGGATAAATTCAAAAATGACGAGTACGGCGGTGATTATGAAGCGTCCCTTATTGAGGAATTTCAAAAATCGCTACCCTCAACACCCCCCTGGAAAAACTAAATCTGCTCGTTTTACGACAGCGGTGCCGGTTATACAGGATTATATTTACTTGGAATAGACGATTTTGGCCGATTGACTGGCACCGCTCTCTGATTGCAAATGAATGATATAAACCCCGCTGGCCACAGAATGGTTGTTCTGATCAACGCCTCTCCACATGGCCGTATAGTCTCCGGGTGACAGGTGTTCATCCATGAGACGCTGGACCGTTTCTCCCTTTAGGTTGAGAACCGTCAGTAAAACGCGATCCGGTTTGAGCAAGGTAAAGCCAATCTGTGTATTGGCATTGAACGGATTCGGATAAGGAGCCATCAGTTGACAGGAGGGAGGCTCCGGAACCGTAACCTGGGCTACATTGGATAGGGATTCTTTTCCCTTAAAATTGACCTGTCGCAACCGGTAATAATAATTCCCCGGCTTTTCGACCTGGTCGTTAAAGCTGTATTGCTGCCGTTCCCGTGAGGTACCGGTTCCGGCGATAAAGCCCATGTCCTGCCAGTATAGCTGATCTGTGCTTTTCTGCAGATAAAATCCAAAATTATCGATTTCGAAGCGGGTTTCCCAGCGGATGATCACGCAGTTTTCGCTATAATCGGCATTAAAACGGTTTAATACACAATAGACCTGCAGCGGTTTTGTCGGTTTTGAGGTCGTTCCCGACTTGTCGGTTACAGTAGCAACATAATGGGTTGTATCCAGTACGGCCTGCAGTTCAAACTGCCCCAAACTATCGGCAAGGCATGATCCCAGAAAACGATGAATGTTGTTTTCTCCCCCGGCAAAAATTTCCAGCAAGCCGCCGGGCAGAGTTCTGCCTTCAATCCTGTCGTTGCCCGAATACCGGATTTCAGGGGCAGGAGGGGCCAGACTGTCGGGCATATAACGAAAAAATTTTCCCTCTTTGATATAAAAACGATTACGGCTGGCTCTGTTTCCTTTGGCCTTTTCTCCCACGATGACAATCGCACTATTATTCCGGCTGCAGATCAGATTGTCCGGCCCTATCATATTGTCTTGACCTTTTTCGATCCTGATCCCGGCTGCATAGTTGGTCAGGACACCGGAAGCATCCATGCCAATCCTGTTTTTCAAAATTTGGTTGTGACGAACACCAGCACCGTGGAAGCCAATTGCAGCCGACGTATCCTGTGACACGGCATAATTTGATGTTTCGATTCTGTTATTCGGACCGATGATATTATTCTCAACAACGTCATCCTCAGAAACTCTTACGTAAATGCCACACCGTTTGTTGCCCAGGCCGCCCGGGGAGGAGCCTTTGCCAATCCCGATCAAGTTGCCCTCGATCCGGTTATCGCTTCCGCCGTTTTCGATGAGAATTCCATTTTTATAATTGCCGGCGATAATATTGGCCTTTGTCTCCCCGCTACCACCAATGGTGTTAAAAGCAGGAGCTGATGATGAATTCTGCGGCTTGCGAATAACGACCCCGTTGCCGTGATTTGCAATCACCTGATTTGCGTGCATATCGAGTCCGATGATATTGCCTTGTATACGGTTGCTATCGGCTCCGGCGGATTCGATAACAACAGCATCTCCATAATTTCCGGATATCACATTACCGCTACCGGCTTGCTCCGAACCGATAAAATTATTGCGGCTATCTTCTCCCAGGTGTACGCCACCCCCCTGGAACCGGTTGGTTAGTCCCGTCCGCAGAGAGCCATTGCCCAGCGCATTGCCCAAAGCATTAATGCCGATATAATTTCCCAGTATTTTATTTGCGCGCGTATTTTCCATTCGGATGGCATAGGATTCAAACGCACAAAGAACATTGCGATACAACGCGTGGGCACCACCGATGATATTGTCATGAGTACCGTTATTCAGGACAATGCCGTTAATGCTCTCTCCCTTTGCACTCAGACCGTCTTCCCCGACACCGAGAAAACATCCCGAGATGCGGTTGTGATGTGTTCCGGAGCCGGTGATAAGGATTGAATGCTGTTGAAAGGAAAAGATACAGAACCCCAGTATATGGTTATAGGAGGAACGAATTTCAAAACAGGGCGCCGACGCAGGCAGGTTTTCGCCGTTTATGCAGATCAACAACCCTTCCGCATTGCTCTCTCCGATTGTTCGGGCCTGGGAAAGAGCGTCGATAAAGGTACCATCGTCCTGAAGCGATGGCAACGGTTTGTCCGGCACTATCGTCCATATACCCGCATGGCTGTCAAAGCCGGGATCTGAATAGGGTATTGCGAATATTACAGTATCCTCACCGGTACTGTTATTGCTCTGTTCCAGGGCCCAGGCAAACGATCCCTGACCCTGGTTCGCGGTGGTGATGACGGTAAATTCTTTTGCCGGCGCCGCGCTGGCGATGATCATCATGTATAATAAAAAAAACCCGGTTTTTAACGAAAACACATTTTCCCCGTTATAGAAAAAACAATATGTTAGGCAAAACAGCGCTACAGTGCTGTTCAGCAGTTTAAAACATAAACAAAACGGTTTTTAAAATCAATGTTTTCCTTTCTATTCAGGCCTGTTTGCGAAAAAGGACCAAAAAATTTATTTTGTCTGTAATCAATTAAAAAATATGGAATTTAATAGGTTTTTTTGTTGTCGGTTTATGGTGAAAAATCTATCAAGAAATTATTATTTGCCCAAAAACGGCTCAAATTTGCAAATGAAGCGTTTCTCAAAAAAGAGAATGCAATGACGATGAATCCTAAAAAAAAATGAAAATTTTGTTCGCGATTTCGCATTACTGTATGTATATAACATTTAGATTCTGAGGTCGTTTGGATGCCTGAAAGGATAACGGTAAAAACTGTTTTGTTTGCCCGTTCAGGCATTCTTTGTTGTCTCTTTTAACACAGCATTTGATGCAAATGATTTTGGCAAAAAAAACCCTATGGCTTGGCAGAAAGGCGCAAATAGGAAGGGGCTTTTCTGCGCAGTCGCAACCACAAAAGAGTAAGAGGTAAGACATGGAAATTACCGAGATTAGCATCCGTTTGAGACCGGAAAGGAAACTGAAAGCATTTGTAAATGTGACCTTTGACAATATTTTCGCCGTTAAAGGATTAAAAGTTATTCAAAGCAAAGATGGATTGATTCTTTGTATGCCCTCCCGCAAGGCAGATGATGGATCGACGAGAGACATCGCACACCCCATTTGTAAAGATTTTCGCACTCAACTCGAGAGAGAAATTTTCGGCGAGTATGAGCGAGTCGCAGGCAGAGCCGGCAGAGCTGAAAATGCACCTCTCGATGACGATGACGATGACGACGACATTGACGACGATGAATAGGTTTATTATTTCATGATCACTATTGGATGAACCGCATGGTTGGTACCGACGCGAAAATGACAATAATAAACCCCGCTTTTAATGTTATTGTTATTCCATTCAATTTTATGATTGCCGGGATCTTTGTACCCCTTGAAAAGCGTATCAAGACGGCGCTTGAGATCGTGTATTTCAATGGTCACCCGATCGGATTTATCAAGCGAATAGCTCAATACCAATTTTGAGGTGAATGGATCAGGGTAAAGCTGCTCAATCGTTTGTGTCGATTGCGACAATGTATCCTGATTCACATTCCCGGATTTTTTACGTTCGCGAGCCTGTAGCACCCCGACCAGCAAGAATAAAACGATTAAACATCCCCGCAAAAACAGTTTCCCCATAATGCACCTCCCTTAAATGTTAACGTTTTATCTCTTACAATTCAGCAAGATTTGTTCCAAAAAAGTCAAATAAAGCCGTAAATCGTATCCATTATTTTCAATGACTTGTTATATTTTTTTCGGCTCATCCGGTTAATGCGTACCCAAAACCGCCAAGCTCGCCAAGAGCGCTGAG
>CAZSOP010000044.1:0-14617 GCA_964608385.1 uncultured Cytophagia bacterium | reverse complement strand
AGTGGGGTACAGGAATATGATTCGTATGGTTGATTGTCGGGGGCTTTAGCCCAACATGATTTGTTAAGGGGAGAGATATGAATTTTGTAAATTCGTCCTTGTGGGTACAGGCACGGCCTAAAGGCGCGTGCCACACGAGTGTGGATCGAGAGTGTTGTGTTGAGATGAAACCGCCCTTATAGGGCTTGGAGGAATGTTTTTTTTGAACCAGGGCGTTGCCCTGGCCTGGGTTACGGCGCCCCGTTGGGGCTGGTGATGGGTTGAGCGGTTTGTTTTTTTTTTAGCCCCGATCGGGAGCTGTATCAAACGTCGAATGTTTTGGCCTTTAAAGCCGCCCGGATCGCTGAAACCAGATTCAACTCATTTCTTTCTATGATATAAAATATGTTTTCAATTTTTGAGCTAAAATGTCAAAACAGGTCAATAAAAATCCTACCAGAGTCCCGGTGCATATTTTTTGCGATCATTTTTTTGGTAAAAAAATAGCAGGGCGCAGACTTGGCAAGATGAGTGTGGGTACAGGTGTAAAGTGGGTTGAAGGAGGGGATGCAGGGTGAGCGTTTTTGCACCTGCTTTAGCTGTTAAGGGTTCCAGACTATAACTATTTTCAAACCAATCTCCATCGTCTCAGCGCAGGCGGCTCCTGCCCCTGCGACGCACGACCTGTGCTGCCCCACGAACGGGTTACATGGTTTTCAACATTCTGTTTCCACGCGGTTTTTCAATTGAAAAAAAATATGAACCGCAAAGGTTGCAGAGGCCGTGAAGGTCATATAAGTATAAATCCGGTAATAATGTTATGCCGGAATTTTTGCCTGGTTTTCCTGGTCTTTTTTCATTGGGGTTGTATCAAAAATGTTGCTTGAATACATTTTTCCATAATTCTGCGGAGCGAGATCCTTCCGCTTTTTATCGCAACGGATTTTTATTTAATCTTTTGACCTCTCGAATGGGCAGGAAACAAAAAAATAGAAAGCGGAAGAGCTCGCGGAGCGGCCCCTTAATATCCATCAAATGCCATGAAGCATTCAAAATTTTCTATCCAGGATGCGTATTTTTGTTTTTATACTGTGGTTTCACACACTCGGAGCGTTGGAACGAGATGAAAAATATATTCTAAAGGTAAATTTAAAACCATATGTTGTATGCAGAGGCACGGCCTAAAGGCACGTGCCACACGAGCTATACTCTTTTTTACGTTCATACGTTTTCGCGTTTACTCAGATACCGATCCACCGCTTCCGCTGTTTGCCGGCCCTGGTGCAGGGCGTTGACCACCAGAGAGGCGCCGGTGACGCAGTCGCCGGCGGCAAAGAGTCCGGGATGCGACGTCATGTTGCTTTTGGTGATGGCAATGTCGCCGCCGGAATTGAGGTCGATTTCGGCATCCCGAATCAGACGGCAGGGCTCGGTGTGTAAAAAGCCGGTGGCCAGCAAGACCAGGTCGGCCTTGATGTTGATGTCGGAATGGGGAATCTCCTCGAGTCCGTTAAAGTGTCCGTCTTTGTATAACGGCTTGACCCTGACGGCATGAATGCCCGTCACCCGGCCATTTTCTCCGGTAAAGGCTTTGGTTTTTAAGCTCCAGTAGCGCTGGCAGCCCTCTTCCTGCGAGCTCGAGGTGCGCAATATGTTGGGCCAGGTGGGCCAGGGATTGTTGGAATGCCTGAACTCGGGCGGCTTGGGCAGCAGCTCGATCTGGACAATGCTGCCGGCGCCCTGCCGGCGCGCGGTGCCGACACAGTCGGAGCCGGTGTCGCCGCCGCCGATGACGATGACCTGTTTGTCCTTTGCGGTGATCGCGTTCCCGGCGGGAATGTTTATGCCGCTGCAGCGGCAGTTTTGCTGGGTGAGAAATTCCATGGCAAGGTGAATGCCTTTGAGCTCGCGCCCCGGGATGTCGAGTTCGCGCGGTACGGTGGCGCCGGTGGCGAGGACGATGGCATCAAAGATGCGTTTCATGTATTTCAGGGAAATATCGCTGCCGGCGTGAACGCCGGTTTCAAAGGTAACGCCTTCTTCCCGCATTTGCTGCAGGCGGCGGTCGATGATCCATTTTTCCAGCTTGAAATCCGGTATGCCGTAACGCAACAAGCCGCCGATCCCTTCGTCGCGTTCAAACACGGTGACCTGATGTCCGCGGCGGCTGAGCTGCTGCGCAGCCGCGAGTCCGGCCGGCCCGGATCCCACCACGGCAACGCTTTTGCCGCTTTTATGGGCTGCTTTTTGCGGCTTTATCCAGCCTTCCTTCCATCCCTTTTCGATGATTTGCAGTTCGATGTGGCGGATGAGGACCGGGGATTCCTGCAAGTTGAGGGTGCAGGCGGCTTCGCAGGGGGCCGGACAGACACGACCGGTAAATTCGGGAAAATTGTCGGTGGTCGACAGGATTTGCAGCGCCGGCTTATACTGGTCCCGACAGGCCAGATCGTTGCAGTCCGGAATGCGGTTGTGCAGCGGACAGCCAAAGGTGTGGCAGTGCGGTACGCCGCAATCCATACAGCGCGCCGCCTGTTGATGCAGATGTTCTTTGGAGTGGAGTCGTTCGAATTCCTTAAAGTGTTTGATGCGCTCCTCGACCGGTGCTTTTACAGCCTCGCGTCGAGCATAGTCCATAAATCCGGTGATTTTAGCTATTGTACACCTCCTCGGTCGCCGAGACTGTCTCCTGATCGCTGTGTTCTTCCATGCGCATGCGCTCCAGGGATTTGCGGTAATCGATGGGCATCACTTTGACGAACAGCGGCAAATATCCCTCCCAGTTTTCCAGAATCATGCGGGCGCGCGGACTGTTGGTGTACTCGTAATGGTTTTCGATCATGCGCCGCAGGTTTTGCCGGTCTTGCGGGTGCCAGACGCTTTCGAGATCGACCATGTCCAGGTTGCACTTTGTGTCAAAGAACTCGTTTTCGTCAAAAACATAGGCAATGCCGCCACTCATGCCGGCGGCAAAGTTGTGACCGGTATAACCGAGTATGACCACCATGCCACCGGTCATGTATTCGCAGCCATGATCGCTGACGCCCTCGACCACTGCTTTGGCGCCGCTGTTGCGCACGGCAAAGCGCTCGCCGGCAATGCCGTTGATGTAGAGCTCGCCGCCGGTAGCGCCGTAAAGCACCACATTGCCGACGATGATGTTGTCGTGCGGGGCAAAGGTCGACTTGTCCGGCGGTACGACGACGATGGTGCCGCCGGCCATGCTTTTGCCGAGATAGTCATTGGTGTCGCCTTTCAGGGTCATGTGGACCCCCTGGGTGAGAAAGGCGCCAAAGCTCTGTCCGGCGGAACCGCTAAAGCTGATTTTGATGGTGTTTTCCGGCAATCCGTGCGTACCGAACTGTTTGACCAGTTGTCCGCTGAGCATGGCGCCGACGGTACGGTGGATGTTGCGGATCGGCAACGAGATGGAGACGCTTTGCCGATTTTCAAACGTCGGCTGCGCCCGTCTGATCAATTCGTGGTCGAGGCAATCTTTATGATTGGAGGCCTGGCGAGGTACAGAGTGACGCGGCTGATTGTTGTGTTTCGCTACTTGTTCAAGCAGACAGGAGAAATCAAGCGTTTTGGCTTTATAATGATCCCGCGGCGGGGTGAAATCGATCAAATCGGTGCGTCCGATCATGTCGTCGAGACAGGTGAATCCGAGTTGTGCCATCATCTCGCGTAATTCCTGGGCGATAAAGCGCAGATACGATTCGATATACTCCGGTTTACCGGTGAATCGCGATCGCAAGCCGGAATCCTGGGTGGCAACGCCGACCGGACAGGTGTTGAGGTGGCATTTTCGCATCATCACGCATCCCAGGGTAATGAGGATGCTGGTGCCGAACCCGAATTCCTCAGCGCCGAGCAGGGCGGCGATGGCGAGGTCGCGGCCGGTTTTGAGCTGTCCGTCGGTTTGTAAAACGACGCGGTCGCGCAGCTGATTGGCCATCAGCACCTGCTGGGCTTCGGCGAGGCCGAGTTCCCAGGGCAGGCCGGCGTGTTTGATGGCGGTCAGCGGCGAGGCGCCGGTGCCACCGTCATGGCCGGAGATCAGGATCAGATCGGCATCCGCCTTGGCGACGCCGGCGGCAATGGTACCGACACCGACTTCGGAAACCAGCTTTACCGACACCTTGGCGTCCGGATTGACGGTTTTCAGGTCATAGATCAATTGTGCCAGATCCTCGATGGAATAGATGTCGTGATGCGGTGGCGGTGAGATCAGGGTGACGCCGGGCGTGGTGTGGCGTACACGGGCGATTTCGACACTGACCTTATGGCCAGGCAATTGGCCGCCTTCGCCGGGCTTGGCGCCCTGGGCGACCTTGATCTGCAGCTCGTCGGCATTGATGGCGTATTGGGTGGTGACGCCAAAGCGGCCGGAGGCGATCTGCTTGATGCGCGAGCGCTTGCTGTCGCCGTTGGGCAAGGAAATGTAGCGCTGCGGATCTTCACCGCCTTCGCCCGAATTGCTGCGACCGCCGAGGCGGTTGAGGGCGATGGCGATCGATTCGTGCGCCTCTTTGCTGATCGATCCAAAGGACATTGCAGCGGTGACGAACTGGGGCGTGATCGCTTCTATTGGTTCCACCTTTTTTATGTCTATGGCTTTAGTCTTTTTGAATGTTAACAGGCTGCGCAGCGTCGTATAGGGGCTGCTATCGATGATGCTGGTATAGGTTTTAAATTGTTTATAATCGGAATTGCGGGTGGCGGATTGCAGGGTATAGATAGCTTCGGTCGTCCACATGTGTTGTTCACCGGAGAGGCGGATATGGTAATCGCCACCAACGTCGAGCAAAGGATCGGGATCGCCGCTGTGCGGAAAGCCCTTTTGATGACGTTGGCTGGTTTCCTGTGCGATTTCATCCAGTCCAATGCCGCTGATGCGGGAGGCGGTTCCGCAGAAATAGGTGTTGATGAGGTGTTGATTCAGTCCCACTGCCTCAAAAATCTGCGAGGCAAAAAAACCGTGCAGGGTGGAAATGCCCATGCGGCTGAGGGTTTTTAACAGGCCTTTCTTGATGGCGGTGATATAGGAATCCATGGCGACTTCCGGAGAGGAGAGCTTGGGCAGCATGCCGTTCTCGACCATTTGGCGAATGGTTTGAAAGGCGAGATAGGGGCAAACCGCATCGACGCCAAAGGCGCTGAGCAGGGCAAAGTGAATCACCTCGCGCGCCTCGCCGGTTTCGGCAATGATGCCGGCGTAATTGCGTTTGCCGACATGAGTGAGATAATGGTGCAGTCCGGAGACCACCAGCAGAACGGGAATGCTGACATGATCGGCATCCATACCCTGGTCGGTCAAAATGAGCAGGGTTTTGCCCGCATCCAGCGCTGTTTCGGCGCTTTTGAAAATGGTTTGCAGTGCTTTTTCGAGCGCTTTGCCGCTGCCGTTTTTGGGAAAGAGAATGGGAATGTCCTGCGAGAGAATATCCTCGTGCTGGGTTTGGCGCAGACGCACCAAGTCCGCCAGGGTGAGAATGGGGTGCGGCAGTTTGAGGCCACGGTATTGGCCGGGTTCTTCCTGCAGGAGATTGTGTTCGCGGCCGACAAAACTTTCCAGGGACATGACCAGGTCTTCGCGCAACGGATCGATGGGTGGATTGGTGACCTGGGCAAAGAGCTGTTTAAAGTAATCGAACAGCAGTCGCGGCCGTTGCGACAACACCGCCAGGGCGGCGTCATTACCCATCGAGCCGATGGCTTCCTGGCCTTTTGAGGTCATGGGTCCCAGGATCATTTTGAGCTCTTCCCGGGTATAGCCAAAGGCGTGCTGAAGCTGAAGAAGGCGGCGTTTCTCTTCCGGCGGGTTTTGTGCCGGGGTAAACAGACCGCGCAATTCGATACGGTTGTTTTTGATCCAGCGCCGGTAGGGGCGTCTTCTGGCGATTTTTGCCTTGATCTCGTGATCCGGCACCACCCGGTGTTGTATCATATCGACGAGAAACATTTTCCCCGGCTGAAGTCTGCCGTGTTTGAGAATCGAGTCGGCGGGAAAATCGAGGACGCCGGTTTCCGAGGCCAGCACGATAATGCCTTCGCGGGTGATGGTGTAGCGGGCCGGTCTGAGACCGTTGCGGTCGAGGGTGCCGCTGATATAGCGGCCGTCGGTAAAAGTAATGGCAGCCGGTCCGTCCCAGGGCTCCATCAGGGCGGAGTGAAATTCATAAAAAGCGCGTTTATCGGCGCTCATCTGGATTTTGGAGCTATAGGCTTCTGGTATCAGCATCATCATGCTGTGCGGTAGGGAGCGGCCGGCCAACACCAGCAGCTCGAGCATGTTGTCGAGTATCGAAGAGTCGCTGGCACCTTCGATGAGAACCGGTTTGATTTTTTCGATATCCTCAGCAAAGAAATCCGATTCCAGGATGGGTTCTCTCGCCTTCATGCGGTTGATGTTACCGCCCAGGGTATTGATTTCGCCGTTATGGGCGAGAAAGCGAAAAGGCTGTGCCAGCGGCCAGGTCGGCCAGGTGTTGGTGCTGTAGCGCTGATGCACCAGGGCATAGGCGCTGGAGAAGTGTTTGTTTCTGATATCGGGATAATAGCCCGGCACTTGGGTGCCGGTGAGCAGTCCTTTATAGACGATCTTCATGGTGGAGAGGCTGCAGACATAGAATTGGCTGCAGTCATCCTTCAGATCGGTTATGCTTTTTTCGATCAGCCGGCGAATGACGTATAGTTTTCTTTCAAAATCATTTTTGTCTACAGCTCCGCGGGCGACAAAAAGCTGATAGCAGAGCGGTTCGGTGGATTTGGCCAATTCACCCAGGTGTTTGTTTTGCACCGGCACGCGACGCCAGCCCAGTACCCGGCAATTTTCCTCTTGTGCCCGGTTCTCGCATATGCGCATGCATTGATTTCGCAGTGCCTGTTGGCGCGGCAGGAAGATCATGCCGACGGCATAGTCGCCGGCGTCCGGCAATACGAATCCGAGGTCATGGCATTCAAGTCTGAAGAAGGCATCCGGAATCTGAAACAGCAGTCCGGCGCCGTCTCCGGTGGCCAGGTCGCCGCCGACAGCGCCTCGATGTTCGAGATTGATGAGAATGCGCACAGCATTGTCGACAACATTGTGACTCGCAACCCCGTCGAGCCTGGCGAGAAAACCGACACCGCAATTGTCGTGTTCATATGCTGATCTATAGAGTCCGGCATCGCCGCTAAAACCGCCGGCATTTATATGAATCGGTTTTGACATATGGGTTCCTTTATGAGACGCCGGTTTCACGGTGGATTAGGAGCCATCCGCGACCAACGGAAATCCGGTTCATTTGAGCTATGGATTCTTTTCAGACCGCGGCTAGCAGATGCGGTCGAAACGGGAAGGATCAGTCAGAGCTGAGCTGCAGTCATTGAAAAAACCCAAAAGGCCATTCCATACGATGCTCCTCAAAGCGGAGGAGTTAATTTTATTATATAAATAAAATATTTTACCTAGAAATGTCAAGCGGTTTTATTGATTGCCTAATAAATAAAGGATGCCCCCACAGCCTTTTAATTCAGTTTTTTCTCAACTTTTTTCAGCCGTTTTAGTGCTTCTTTTTTATGTTGTGGATCATCGTCTTCGCTGGCCGGGAGGTCAGCTACTTTTTTATATTCTTCGGCAGCCGCGGACCAGTTTTCCAGTTCTTCATAGGTCATTCCCAGCTCGAGGTGGTGGTTGATATAGTCGGGATTGAGGTCGATGGCTTTTGTAAAGAGTTCCTCTGATTTTTCGACGCTGGCCGGGGGCAGGCCGCCATAGAGAACCTTGGCAAACATTTTTAACAGTCCGCTGAGGGTGGCGACTTCGCGATGCCAGCGGCCCAGAACATGGTAGGCGATATCGAGTTCGGGATTGAGTTCGATGGCTTTTTCGGCGTGGTCTTTCACATCTTTGGAGAGTTCGACTTTGGTTTTACCGCCTCTGAGCAAGGCGAGGCGGCCGACACCGATCGCCAGCTGCAAGTGCGCATCGGCGTTTTCCGGACATTTTGTAACCGCTTTGCGCGCATACATTTCGCCGAGCATATAGTGCGATTCCTGCTGCTGTCCTTCCAGGTTTTCACCGAGATGGATATGGGAGCGGGCTGCTTTCCATTGTGCTTCGCAATTGTTGGTATCCGCCTTCGCAGCCATTTGGTAATAAACCACGGCAGTAGAGTCATCGTTTTGTTCAAATGCCTCATCCGCTTTGGCCATATACGCTGTGACGCTCTGCTCCTGGGCGACAATCAAGCCGCATGCGATCAATACGATTAAAACCATCCATGTTTTCATGATCATACCTCGTTCTGAATTCAATTCAATTTTTGCTAAACTACTCGTTTTTGTCCAAAAAGTCAACGCAATTATGCAGGGTCATAAAAATTTTCTTTTTCAATTTAGTTCATTTTTTTCGTATATTATTCGTTCTTAAAGCGGGAACAATTCGAGCGCAAATGGGTTATCTATAATTATTATAATCCTGGAAAAGTACTATACCATTTCCCGACAAGTTGCTTTTCGAAATATATATGCATCTTATCATATGCAGATATCAAGATTTTTATTCAGGCTATCTCTATTTTTTTTACGGCAAAACAAGTCGTGAATGCGCAGTGGAAAATTTACAGATTAAAAGAGATAGCAAAATGATATTCGAATCTGCAAGCGAAAAGGTATTGTTGTTTATAAGAATCATTTAATTAACCACAGAGGGCCCAGAGGAACGCAGAGGTAAAGAAAGTCTATTAATGTAATCATTCCTATCGTTACCTGTAAAGCATGTCTATTTCAGATAAAATCATCATACGCGGTGCCCGGGAGCACAATTTAAAAAATTTCAATCTCGAATTGCCGCGAAATCAAATCATCGTTATTACCGGTCTGTCGGGGTCCGGCAAGTCGTCTCTGGCTTTCGATACCATCTATGCCGAGGGACAGCGTCGTTATGTCGAGTCTCTCTCCGCCTATGCGCGGCAGTTTCTTGGTCTGATGGAAAAACCGGATGTCGACTATATCGAGGGACTATCGCCGGCTATATCCATAGAGCAGCGCACCTCGAGTAAAAATCCACGCTCTACCGTTGGAACCGTAACCGAGATATACGATTATCTTCGTTTGCTTTTCAGCCGCATCGGCACCCCTTACTGTTATAACTGCGGCAAGCGCATCGAAAAACAGACCGTTCAGCAAATCGTCGATCGTATTTTGGAGCTGCCGGAGCGGACGAAATTGCAGATACTCGCCCCTATTGTCCGCGGCAGAAAGGGAGAATACCGCGAAGTGTTTAAAGAGGCCAAACGGGACGGGTTTGTGCGGGTTCGGGTGGATTCCCGGGTATACGATCTCGATTCGGACATTGAACTGGATAAAAACAAAAAGCACACCATAGAAATCGTCGTCGACCGCCTGGTGATCAATCCCAAGATCAAGACCCGTTTGACCGATTCTATCGAAACCGCGCTCAAGCTGACCGGAGGAATTGTTCTGGCGGATATTATCGACGGCAAAGAGATGTTATTCAGCGAGCGATATGCCTGTATCGATTGCGGTATTTCCTATGAAGAGCTCGAACCGCGCATGTTTTCTTTCAATTCACCTTACGGCGCCTGTCCGGAGTGCAACGGTCTCGGCAGCAAGATGGAGATCGATCCGGAACTGGTCATTCCCAATCCGGATGTGCCGTTGCGCAAGGGCGCCATCGAGCCGTGGGGAGAGTTGAAGGATGGCTGGTATTTATCATTGACCGAAGGCGTGGTCAAGCATTACGGCTTTTCGCTTGATAATTCATATGCCGAGTTATCCGAACCCTGTAAAAAGGCGCTTCTTTGTGGTCATAAAGCCCCCATATCTTTTCATTACAAATCGCGTCGGGGTTCTTATCGCGAACGCTACAAGAGTTCATTTGAAGGCATTTTAAAAAATTTACAACGGCGTTACCAGCAAACTGATTCCACTTTTATTCGCGAGTGGATAGAGCGCTTTATGAATGTGGCCCCCTGTCCGGTTTGCGGCGGAGCGAGATTGCGACCAGAGGCTCTGGCTGTTAAAATCGCGGATAAGAATATTCATGACGTTACCCGGCTGTCGATCAAAGCCGGTTTGGACCTTTTCACTCATCTCGATCTCGACGAGCGGCAACAGCATATTGCCAGACAGGTATTAAAGGAGATACGGAACCGCCTGACCTTTTTGGTCAACGTCGGGCTCGATTATCTGTCGTTGTCCCGCAATGCGGATACGCTGTCAGGCGGAGAATCGCAACGTATCCGTCTGGCGACACAGATTGGTTCACAACTGGTCGGGGTTTTATATGTGCTCGATGAGCCTTCTATCGGCTTGCATCAGCGGGACAACCGGCGATTGATTGAGACGCTGGAGCGGTTGCGCGATTTGGGCAACACGGTCATCGTTGTGGAGCACGACAGGGAAACCATCGAGTCAGCGGATTTTCTTGTCGATTTGGGTCCGGGTGCCGGAGAACACGGCGGTCATGTGGTGGCGCAGGGCACTCCCGGGATTGTTGCAAAGAGCAAGGAATCCATCACCGGTGATTATCTCGCCGGACGCCGCAATATTCCGGTTCCTGCTGAACGCCGCCGGCAAAACGGTACCTTTTTAACCTTGCGGGGTGCGCGGGGCAACAATCTCAAATCCATAAAAGTGGATATTCCGCTGGCTATGTTTGTTTGTGTCACCGGGGTTTCCGGCAGCGGCAAGAGCACGCTGATCAATGAAACGCTTTATCATATTCTGAAAAAACATTTTTATCGCGGTAAAGACAATCCGCTTTCCTATGATTCCATCGATGGACTTGGGCATATCGATAAAGTCATTGATATCGATCAATCTCCCATCGGCAGAACGCCGCGTTCGAATCCGGCCACCTATACCGGTGTGTTTACGCCCATACGCGATCTTTTTTCGCAATTGCCGGAAGCCAAAATCAGGGGTTACAAACCCGGCCGGTTCAGCTTTAACGTCAAAGGGGGGCGTTGCGAGACGTGTCAGGGTGACGGCATTATAAAAATCGAGATGCATTTTTTACCTGATGTCTATGTTACCTGTCAGGCCTGCAAGGGAGCGCGATATAACCGCGAGACCCTGGAGATCAAATACAAGGGAAAGTCCATTGCCGATGTCTTGGATATGACGGTTTCCCAGGCGCTGGATTTTTTTTCAAATATTCCCAAAATCAAGCGCAAGCTTCAAACGCTATACGATGTCGGTTTGGGCTATATTCATCTTGGACAGCAGGCAACCACCTTATCCGGAGGCGAAGCACAACGCGTTAAATTGTCTACAGAATTGTCCAAGGTGAGTACAGGCAAAACATTTTATATTTTGGACGAACCGACAACCGGATTGCATTTTGAAGACACCCATATGTTGATCAATGTTCTCAATCGTCTGGTAGAAAAGGGAAATACGGTGGTGGTGATCGAACATCATCTTGACGTCATCAAAACCGCTGATTATATTATCGATCTCGGACCGGAAGGTGGTGATCAGGGTGGACGTATTGTTGCCATGGGATCTCCGGAGGAGGTGGCTCGTATAGAATCTTCTTATACCGGTCGTTTTTTGCGAAAAGAACTTGAAAATCAGAATTTTTGAATGTATATTTTATTTTTGTGATTAATAAAAGGAGTGCTATATGCCTGTAAATCAAGAATTGCTCGATATTTTGTGTTGTCCGAAGACCAAAGTGCCGGTAGAGCGATTTCCGGAGGATAAGATCAAGGATCTGAATGCGCTCATCCAGGAGGGCAAAGTGTTATACGCAGACGGGTCCAAAGTGGATGAGACGGTTTCAGAGGCTCTGATTACCGAGGACAAAAAAACCATTTATCGCGTTGATGACGGCATTCCCATCATGCTGATCGACAAGGGTATTCCGACTGAGAATTTTAAGCTGCAAATCTAGGATGTTTGCACTTGGATAAAAAGAACATTGAATTTTAAAATTTTTATCTGTACATTTTTGTTCGATTTTTTAACCTTTAATCACCAATACAACAAAGGTGTGTATCATGACAGACAAGACGCAAAACAAGGGTGATGAACCAATTAAAACACCTTTTTCAGATGAGGAGCTTGACTATTTTCGCGAGCTCATCGAAACCCGACGGGAAGAAGCGCAGCAGGAAGTTGACCGTTTGCGCGAGCAGCTTAAAAACGAAGCCGAGTCTGATGAACACGATAATGCCTACAGTTTTCATATGGCGGATGCGGGTACGGATGCGATGGAACGGGAAAAAGTTTATATGATGATCGACCGGCAGCGTAAATATATCGGTTATCTCGATCGTGCCCTGAATCGCATCGAAAACAAGACTTATGGGATTTGCAAGGTTACGGGGAAACCGATTCCCAAGGAGCGTCTGGAAGCGATTCCTCATACCGAAATTTCGGTTGAGGCAAAGATGCAGCAAAAGCGGCGCTAGTTATTTCCCAATGATGATGTTGATCATTTCATCTTATGAAACCATAATATATGCTGGAATTCCTACAACAGATCGATGTTCAGATCTTTTATGCAATAAACCGGGGGCTTGAAAATGCTTTTTTCGACTGGCTGATGCCGGTCATCACCAAAAAAGAGAACGGCTTTCCGCTTTGGATTGCCGCTATTGTTTTGATGCTGTGGAAAGGGGGTAAGAAGGGGCGCATTGCCGTTCTTCTCGTTATCCCCCTCATCACGCTCAGCGATCAACTCTCTGCTTCCGTGTTTAAACCTCTTTTTGAACGCCTGCGGCCCTGTGAGGCGCTGGAGAATGTGCATTTACTTGTGGGAATGAAGACCTCCTGGTCCTTTCCCTCTGCGCACGCCAGCAATATTTTTGCAGCGGCCACTTATTTCTCAGTGGTTTATCCGCGAGGCAAAGTATTTTATTTAATTCTTGCTGTAATGGTCAGCTTGTCGCGAATTTACATCGGGGTTCACTATCCGTTTGATGTTCTGGCCGGCGCTTTACTCGGCATTGTGGTTGCCTGGAGTGTCATTTATGCTTACCGCGGCTCTGTGGTGCTTTATGGAAAATTATCTGAAAAAGAGATAAAGCCGTTGTTTTAGGTTGGCACAACAATGTCCATCCGATGGGTTGATCCTAAATCATCCATTTGGTTGCTTTCCGATAATCCACATAAAAAATTTTTTCTGAAATCATTCCGAGTAGATCGGGCGAAAAACAGATTAGCCATTTTTATGTAAAGCATTGTAAAGGGTTTTTTGGTCCAGCAACTCTTGAAAAGAGCCATATTCTGTGCCGGTTTCGAGTATAAATTCGGTAACCAGTACCTTTACGGTTTCAACAAGCTCATCGATATCCCACGGTTTTTCAATATAGCGATCGATCTCGGCCTTGTTGATAGCGGTAATAGTGTCCTGATGGTTGGCTAGTCCGGTCAACAGCAGTTTTTTAACGGGTTCAAAACGCGCATCATTATTGATTTCGATGAGAAAGTCTATACCGCTTTTTCCCGGCATCACGTGGTCACAGATGATTAAAGCGATGGGTTTGCCGGAGCGGTCGAGCTCTTCCAGCACCTCTCCGGTTTCGTTTGCAGACTCGCAATCGATGATGGAAAAGGGTTCGGAAAAAACCTGCAGATCTTTTTTCAAGGCCGCCAATACTTCTCTTTGATCATCAACACACAGAATATTGAGCTTTTGCATTTTATCCTCCAATCGGTAAACGAAACGCAAAATTGGTTTTGCCGGGTTTGCTTTTTACGGAAATGCGTCCCTGATAATTGTTTATGATACTCTCGGCAATGGTTAATCCCAATCCCAGCCCAAATGAAAGTCCTATTTTTTTTGTGGTGACATTGGGTTGAAATATTTTGGGCAATATATCGTCCGGTATCCCGCTGCCATTGTCGCGGATTTCGACAAGGATATGATCTTTTTCCACACGAGTTGTGATGTGAATGACTGGTTTTTCGATCTCTGCTTCCTGAAGATTTTCACAGGCATTTTTGATCACATTGGTCCAGATCTGGACAAGTTCTCCCTGATTGGCTGTGATCGGCGGCAGGTCTTGTAATTGCAGATCCACATCGATATTCCGGGTATAGCTGCTCAGCAAGGCCAGAGCTTTCCAGATGCTTTCATTGACGTCTTGTCCCGGCCGCCGTTTGGATTGTGTCATGCCGAGTTCACGAACGGAAGCAACGACATGAGCGGCTTGTTTAGAGGCGATCAACATATCATGAAAGGTGGCGCCGGTTTGCCAGTAAAAATTGATGATATCCACCTTGTCGAGCAGAGCTTTGACATTGTCCCGGTTCAATTCCATTCCGGTTTCGGCCAGTTTGGCGGCCTCTGTTTCATCAAGAGGGAAGGTTTTTGTCAGCCGTTTGGTTTTTTCCCGTACCTGGCGGCTGGAGAGCGATCGCCCTTTTTTTAATCCCAGGTCGAAGAATCGATATTCCTGTGACGATTTGTCCCTGACCACCCTGAGAACGTTTTTACACATCCATTCCGTGCCGCGCTGCAAAACTGCAATGGCGTTATTCAGTTCATGAGCAACCCCTGAAGCCATTTGTCCCAGCGAGGCCAGTTTTTCGCTTTGTATCAGCTTTTTCAGGGTTTGTTCTTTTTCCTGAGCGATTTCCTGTATTCGAATACCCCGGTGAACCAGTTCGGTCACCA
>CAZSOP010000043.1:0-14807 GCA_964608385.1 uncultured Cytophagia bacterium | reverse complement strand
CCTTTATAAAAATAATCAGAGCTCCGTTTCTTTCCTCAATATTTGCGCCGTTAATTGCAGGCACTCTGATAGCTGTTATTGCATCAGGTCGATTTTATATCTTGAATTTCTTTCTGATTCTTGTTATTGGAACCTGTTTGCATGTCGCCACCAATGTATACAATGATATTTACGATACCCTTCAGGGCACAGATAAAGTCAATGTACACCGAAATGAATTCAGCGGCGGCTCGGGGGTACTGCTCGATCAGCCTCAGCTGATCTCGACTCTTTATTTAATCGCACGCAGCAGCCTGGTTATTGCGTTTATCGCAACAGTTGTCCTGACCTTTTTAATCGATCGCGAGTTATGGCCTCTTCTTTGGACCCTTTATCTTGTTTCCGCCTTTCTCAGTAAATATTATACCGCTGCTCCCGTCAAGGTGGCCTACCGGGGTTTGGGTGAGATTTTTGTCTGGTTCGCTTTTGGTCCTATGGCGATTTTGATTGCGTCCGTGGGACAGAATCTCGGTTTACATCCTTACGTTATTTCCATCATGGCCTTAACCGGATTGAGCACTCTGTCGATTTTACTCACCGGTCAATTGATCGACCTCGATGCCGACAGAACAGGGGGTAAATTCGGCGTTGCCGTGCTTCGGGGGACCCGGTTCACAAGCCGGCTTTATTTTATCGTGCAATCGATCATTATAGTCAATATTATCATTGCTGCGGTTCTGGTCATTCAAATTGGCTGGGCGATACTGCTGGCCCTGATACCCTATGCGTTGTTATTCCCACGAGCGTTTAAGATTATCAGAGAGCATCACAGTCAACCTCAGGAACTCGTGCATGCTGCAGGACTTACTGTTCAGATTCATCTGCTTTTTTCTGTGTTTTTTATTTTTGGGTTGGGTATAACCCTCTTATTGACTATTCTATAAAAAAATCATACCAGCGATAGTAAAACACGCCTCACGGGCTAGATCGTTTGATACAACCCCAACTTGTTTGGATTGCCGGCAGTATAATAGCAGGTTTTACAATAGTCGCTCATCTTTTGTATATAATTGGCAGAAGAAAGCTAGGGTTTGCTTGCGAGTCCGCCATCTGCAAACTGGTTCATTCCACGGGTATTGGTCAGTTCAGTCGATTTCAGCGATGATTTCGCCGATGGCAAATTTTGCATAGGGATGTCCATCTGCCGGCAGATGATTCACTTCGACCACGGCCACCAGGTACCAGGATGTATTCAAGGAAAGGATTTGCGCCTGTTTTCGGTAGATGCTGCCGTTGTAGAGCGTGTCGCCGCTGCTGCTGATCAGACTAAAGTGAGAATAGTCCTGATTGAATTGCTGTGTATGTAGCTTGAAGGGAAGGGGATCGAGGTGATAGTTGACCGTTCCCGGCGGCAGGCGGTCGGTTACAACAAAATTGTTCAGCTGCGAATTAAAATCAACGGTGATGCCGGCATTTTTGAGATCGTTTTCAGATAAGCTTCCGAGTGGAATTTGACTGTTTTGCCGGGACAACACCAGCCAAGAGTCGCTGTCCGGTCTGAGCCTGAGAGGAATGTGGGCCGTCGACTCGCTGTCCGGTAATGCGATTTTGCCGGCTCCGGTTACTCTGACCTGTAGAGGGGCACCGGTGCTTTTATTAACGGCAAACCAGGTGTTGACGTGTGGCGTAAAAAGCTGGTCCATGTTGTGCTGGATTTGTTTTTCCAGCTGTCCATTGATAAAATAGGCACAACCGATAAGGGCGGCCATGGTTCCGCTTACCTTGAGTGCACCAACGGCAAAGCTGGTATCGACATGGATGCCGCCTAAAAAGCGATAAACCAGGGCGGAAACAGCTGTGCCCAGCAGGACAGCCGTTATAATGGGAGGAATGCCGAGTCTGAAAATAAAAATAACGGCGCTCGCCAGGAACCCGGCTGCGATGACGATGATGATCACCAGGTCTTCATTGGAAAAGACGTCGCGAATTTTTTTCAAGTTTTTGTCGTTCATTTTTTGCTCCTCTGCAAGTATACGAAATTTTTTGCCAAATTGCAGAAATAATATTCAGTTATTAATAAATTTTTTCAGGATTTTCACTCTTTGTGATTGTTGTTTTGTTGAAAAAAGAACATATTAAAACGGGTCTTTCCATTAGGAGAGAATATTATGTTTAAAGAAAAAATTCTGGTTGCCGGGGCCACAGGTTATGTCGGCGGTTTGCTGGTGCCATTGTTGCTGGAAAAAGGATACCCGGTGCGATGTATGGCCCGCAACCCGGCAAAAATGGCTGCAAGGGAATGGAAAACCAACGACCGTGTTGCTGCAGATACGCTCGATCCAGCGTCTCTGGATGCTGCAATGGAAGGAATCGATATAGCTTATTATCTCATTCATGCCATGGGCAGCAAGGGGGATTTTAAACGTAAAGACATCCAGTCAGCACGTAATTTTGCCCGTGCAGCCGCCAAAGCTGGTGTTCAACGAATTATTTATCTCGGCGGCCTGGGAAGAGAAGCGGACGGGTTATCCGATCATCTCAGAAACAGACAAAAAGTTGGCAGCGTTTTAGGCGAAACCGGTATTAGCGTTACTGAACTCCGCGCTTCTATTATCATCGGCGCGGGCAGCGCTTCCTTTGAGATTATTCGCGATCTGGTTAAAAAATTGCCTGTTATGATCACACCGCGCTGGGTGCAATCTCAGGCTGAACCGATTGCTGTTGACGATGTGCTTTATTATCTGATTGCGTCTCTTAAAGAACCCCAAACGATCGGTGAGGTGCTGGAAATCGGCGGTGGAGATATTCTTACCTATGGCGGCATGATGAAACAGGTTGCTGCTGTTATGAACAAGCGGCTGGTGATGATCAAAGTGCCTGTTCTCACACCGCGTCTTTCTGCCTATTGGCTTAATTTGATGACCACCGTTCCCATGAGTCTGGCTTTTCCTCTGGTAGAAGGATTGAAAAATGATACGATCTGTCACGATCACCGAATCAGGGAGTGGTTACCCGGAGATCTCATTCCCTTTCAGGAGGCGGTAAGACGGGCATTGAACCAAAAGTTACCCGACTCCCGCTGAACAGCGGCGTCGGGGGAGTCAGAAGAACTGCTCTCGGAGAAAGGGCGGTATTTTCTTACAGATAAACGCTTCGTAGACACCGACGTCTGATCGGAGAAATTATTCGGGGTTGTTCAGCGCATCGGCGGTGAAAACGGATGGTACTATGCCAATTGGATTTGGAGACTGCGCGGTTTTCTCGATCGCCTGATCGGTGGTGTGGGGGTACGCCGAGGAAGGCGTCATCCGCTGCAATTGCGTGTTGGAGATGCGGTTGATTTCTGGCGTGTGGAAACTTTGATTCCCGGAAAACTGATCAAACTCAGAGCGGAAATGAAGCTTCCGGGTACCGCCTGGTTACAGTTCAACGTATCCGAATCGGCTCGCGGGTCGGTATTAGAGCAGACAGCGATTTTTGAACCCGCGGGTCACTTTGGACAGCTCTATTGGCTCGTTCTTAAACCGGTGCATTTTTTTGTATTCAGGAATATGGCGCGGAATATCGTCGCTGCTGCGGAACGAAAACAAAAATGAGAAAAAGTAATTTTTTATTGTTTATAAATAAAATAGTGTTTAATTTTGTTTTATGGGAATAAGATATGTATGGTATCTGTTGGAAAAGTTACCGCTATAAAAATTAAATTTAAGCAAAAAAAGGAGACATTATTATGGCACCTACCTACAATATAAGTTCTGTTGAAGGCATTGGTGAAAAGTTTATGGTTAAACTCAAACAAGCCGGTATTCGATCCGTAAATGCTTTGCTCGAAAAGGGCGCGACCCGCAAGGGCAGGAAAGAACTGGCGGAAAAGACCGGTATTGATGAATCGAAAATCCTCGAATGGGTAAACCGTGCTGACCTTTATCGTGTCAATGGTATTGGCGAAGAGTATTCCGATCTGCTTGAACAGGCCGGTGTCGACACGGTTAAGGAACTGCGCAATCGCAATGCTGAAAACCTGTATGAGGCGCTGAAAAAGACCAACACAAAGGGCCGCGCCCTTGTCCGTCAGTTGCCGGGTTTGAAACAGGTATCGGCCTGGATCGACGAAGCGAAAAAATTGCCGCCCAAGGTTACCTATTAAAAATGGATGTTTAATTTACCTTTAGCCTGTTAAAATGGAGGAGAAAAAAATGGGCGTATTTGGATTTCTCAAGGACGTCGGTGCCAATTTGCTTGGTGGCGGCAATGAAGCGAAAAAGGTCAAAGAGCTTGTAGAAAAAGAGCTCGGCACCGGAGTTAAAAATTTGGATGTCGATTATAACGATGGCGCCATCACGCTTTTTGGTGAATGCGATTCTCAGGCCACCAAAGAAAAAGCCGTGTTGCTGGCGGGAAACATAAAAAACGTTGAAAAAGTGAACGATGACAACCTGACCGCACCCCCGGAAGAAAAAGAGGTCACCGAGTTTTATACCATCGTCAAAGGTGACACGCTTTCCAAAATTGCGCTGCGGTACTATGGCAATGCCATGAAGTATCCGGTTATATTTGAGGCCAACCGCGAAGTGATCAAGGATGCGGATCTGATTTATCCCGGCCAGACCATTCGAATTCCCAAGCTGGAAGATTGATACTCGTAAATTTTTAAAAAGGAAGTTAAAATGGCAAGTTTTGTAGATGAATTTATGAAAAACATGGGACCCGAGGTCAGCCGGCAATTATCCAATCAGCTTGGTATTAACAAGAGAACGGCTGCACAGCTTATTCCTCAGGTCGCCCCCCTGATTCTTGGCGGTTTAAAACGGCAAAAGGATGAACGCGGGGGAGCGCCCAGAGTGGATCATATTTTGAACAAATATGGCGATCCCGGCGTTTTGGATCACATCGGTGAGCTTTTTGCAGATAAAGCCAGAGAAGAAAATCCGGATCCGCGTTTGGGCGGACTGTTGGGTGAATCCGGTGTTGAGGCAGCCAATATGATGTCAAAGCAATACAAAATGGATCAGAGCACGGCATCCAAGCTCATTCCCATGCTGGCGCCGATTCTTCTCGGTTTTCTAACCCGCAAGCGAGATCAGGGTGGAGCCGGGTCTTCGGGCATAGCATCCCTTCTTGATCAAGATGGGGACGGCAGTGTTCTCGATGATGTTGCCGGCTTTTTAATGCAGGGCATGGCCGGTGGTGGAGGACGCAGACAGGGGAATGTTCTCGGATCCCTGATCGGTGGCTTGTTCGGGAAAAAGCGTTAAACGTTCAAGTCGAAACAGGGCGAGCAATCCGCTCGTACCACTTGGGATTGCCCGTTTGCTCTGGAGATAAACGTGAACAATACATTTCGTACCTTTCTTCTGATGTTGCTTTTGACCCTGCTTTTTGTCTGGATCGGGGGTGAAATCGGCGGAACTCAGGGTGCCTTTATGGCTTTTTTGGCAGCCGCGGCAATGAATTTTATCGCCTATTGGTTTAGCGATAAATTGCTTTTTAAGCGCTACCAGGCACATGAACTCAAGCCGGGGGATCAGTCCCGGCTCTACAGCATTGTCGAGGATTTGAGTAAAAAGGCTAATATCCCTATTCCCAGAGTCTACATAATTCCGCAACAGACCCCCAACGCCTTTGCAACGTGGAAATCCGGCTCATGCCCATATGTTTACCGTCAATCCTTTTTTTGGAGGGTTGCAGCGTCTCTTTTCGACGCATCCGCCTGTAGAAGAACGCATCAAAAGGCTGCGCAGCATCGCAGTACAGCCTGGGACGGCTGCTGCTATATTATAAATCTGATTGACCATTACCATTCTTTGAAAAATGTCTTGATTAGCGATAGTCAGGGTATTATTAAAAGTTATTCTGTGAAAGGCTTCTTCAGACACATTAATTGTAGCTGTGTATGGTGTGGCGGAAATTTGTATAGACAGCTATGTGAATAAAACAAAGGAATTCTGAAACATGAAGATCCAGTTTGCAGGTGGCGCACAAACCGTAACCGGTTCACAACATTTGTTAACCATTAACGGCAAAAGAATCCTTCTTGAATGCGGTCTTTATCAGGGACGCCGAAAGGACACCTATAAAAGAAACCGCAACTTTCTCTATGATCCCAGGGAAATCGATGCCGTGGTGTTATCGCATGCGCACATCGACCATAGCGGCAATATACCCAACCTGGTAAAAAGCGGCTTTAACGGTCCGATTTACGCCACTGCCGCCACTGTCGATTTGTGTCAGATTATGCTTCGCGATTCCGCTTATATCCATGAAATGGATTCCAAGTGGCTCAATAAGAGGCGAGGCAGGCAGGGAAAAGAACCTGTCGATCCTTTATATACCATGGATGATGCGGAACGCGCCTGCGAACAGTTTATCGGCGTGCAATACGATCACGCCTTTGAAATTGCCGCTGGTGTGAATATTACCTTCCGCGACGCCGGACATATTCTCGGCTCAGCCGGGATTTTGATGGAAATCAGGGAAAATGGAAAAAAAATGCGTCTGGGATTCTCAGGCGATATCGGACGCCAGGATATGCCGATCATTCGCAATCCGAATTTGCTCCGCGATCTCGATATTATGATTATGGAAAGTACCTATGGAGACCGCGTTCATACGCATTCGGAGGATGTTGCCGGCGATTTGGCACAAACCGTACGCCGGGTAGCCAAACGCGGTGGCAAAATCATTATACCCGCTTTTGCCGTGGGGAGAACTCAGCTTCTCGTTTATATGTTGCATAAATTATTCGATCAGAACCGGATACCCAATATGCCTGTTTTCGTGGATAGTCCGCTGGCTGTGCGGGCAACCGATGTTTTTCGTGTACATCCGGAATGCTATGACCGGGAAATGCGAAGGATTTTCCTGCAGAATCACGTCGATCCTTTTGGATTCGGCCGTTTGACCTATACGCATAGCGTTGAAGAGTCTAAAAGTTTGAACAACCTAAAAATACCCCATATTATTATCTCCGCCTCCGGCATGGCGGAGGCCGGCCGTATTTTGCATCACCTGCGCAATAACATTGGCGATGAAAAAAATCTTGCGCTTTTTGTCGGTTATGCCGCTCAACACACACTGGCACGAAAGCTCATGGAAGGCGAAAAAAACGTGCGGATTTTCGGAGAGTCCCACGAGGTAAAGTGTGAAATTAAATCGCTGGACTACTTTAGTGCCCACGCCGATCGCAATGAGATGCTGGAGTACCTCTCTTTGGTCAAACCGAAGCGTTTACAACATCTCTTTCTTGTCCATGGCGAAGAAAAACAAGCGTTACCGTTTAAGAAGACTTTGGAATCGGCCGGTTACCATTCCGTGCATTACCCCGTGATGGGCGAAACAATCGAGGTTTGAGCAGTTAGAAGACATGGCGAGGGCTGTATCAAACGTGTTACTTGTTGCAAGGCAGACAAAAGTCATAACAAAATCTATGTACATTGTATCTAGTCTTGGCGCTTTGCGTTCACGGCGGTTAAGTATTGACGATATAAAAGTATACCGGTTATACATCACTCTTGATACAGCTCCTGCTATTCACTTTATCCATTTTTTCATGCCCTCAAGCGATTTGCCGAACTCCGCCCGGAATCGACCAGTGCGGAACCCACACAAACGATAATAATTTTACATCGATATGACTTTTGGCCGGACGAATGGAGACGGTTTTCAACTCTTCCTGCAAGGGATCATATAATTCGATATTTTTATCCAGCTCTTGTTTAAATTCCGCTTCCAGCTCTTCGAGTTGCTGTTGCAGAACAAGTAGCTCATCTTCGGCGCGTTCGACATCGGACTGTTCTTTCATGGTTTGTCCGGTGCGGCGAATGGTGGTGCCGGCACGGCTGATCGTGGATTTGGAGAGGGTTTTGCGACCGAGAAAGGCACCCAGAAGCGTCGTGCCGATCGAGACGACTGTTTGCAGTTTATGCTGTTTGGCCTGATCGCTTTCCTGTTCCACTCTGTCTTCAGCCCGCCGTATTTTGGCTTCCATGGTGTCGATCTTTTTGGCATATTTTTGTCTCAAATCTTCCGCTCCTTCATCGCGTTTTTCCCGGGCGATTTGTTGCAGCCGTATACGAAAATCGCGTTCGCTCTCATCCGCATTGGACAGAGTGTCAAAAATTTCACTTTTTAACAGATCGAGTTTTTCACCGGCATAGAGATATTTTTTGAAATCGTTTTGCCATTTCCGGTAATTTGTTTTTTTCTGTGCTGCATCCGGCACTGGTTCATATACCGCCTCATATTCAGCTGCAGGGAGCAGGTTTTCTTCTCCAGGGTCGGCTACTGTCGCCTCATTCCAGTCCACCGCCAACACACTGCTGCGGATCGGAGTGAGCCGTTGTACGTGTTTTGTCCGGTTGATCCCCGCCGTTTTATCGCGAAACTGAATATTCGCACTCGCCCAAAGATAGGGAAGGTAGAGCAACTTTGCCTGCAGAGGTTTGGGCGTGCGAACCGGCAAGAAAAGCTGGGTGATTTCCGGATCGATCATGGGCCTGGCAGCGGCAGGAGGTAGATGCGGTTTTTTCGCGGATGTGTCCGGCAGCTGCGGTTCCACAGTTGCCATGAGTTCCTTGATTTGAATTCTGGTCAGCGGTCCGCGCAGATAGGACATGGCCCAGCGCGTATGAAAAATTTCGGGGGTTTCTTCGTGTACATTATGGAGGAGAAAAACGCGTTTATCGAGCCCGGAGATCATTTTGGACAATGAAGATCGGGTCAGGTTCTCTTTTGCGCCACCGGCTGTGAGCAAACCCTCCAGAACCCGGTCGCGATCGCGTTTGGTTTGCAAACGACCGATGAACCAGGTACCGGTATTGGACAGACCTTTGTAATCAAGGTCTACCGGATTCTGAGTGGCCAGAACCACACCCAGCCCATATGCACGAGCCTGTTTAAGCAGGGTTAACAGAGGTTTTTTGGAAGGGGGATTTTCCACCGGTGGCAAATAGCCATAGAGCTCGTCAAAATACAAAAGCGCTCTCAGGCTTGAGGTGCCGGGCTGTTTTCTGACCCAACTGAGAACCTGATTGAGGAAAAGAGAGACAAAAAACATGCGCTCTACATCCGAGAGGTGAGCGATATAAAAAATAGACGTTTTGGCTTTACCTTCGGGGGTGTATAATAATTTATCGATATCCAGTGCTTCCCCCTGTAACCAGGATTGAAAACCGGGAGCTGCCAGCAGGTTGTTGAGCTGCATGGCGAGCTCAAAGCGTTCTTTGGGCGGATAAAAGGATTGTAAATTGAAAACTCCGACCTTTTCAAACGGAGGAGACTGTACGGCCTGAATAAGGCGGGAAAGATCGAGATCTGTGCCCTGTTTCCAATAGTGGCTGAGAATGCTGGAGAGCAATATGTGTTCGCGACTTTGAATCGGATCAGCCTTGACGCCGACCAGTCCGAGCAGACTGGTCACCGTTGTTGAAATGCGTTCTCCAAAAGATTCGGTTTCTTCGACCAGCTCTTTGGGCGGGGCGGTAAATGATTTCAGGATCGACAGCGGGATGCCGGCGGTACTGCCCGGCGTGTAGATCGACATATCCGTTTTGTCGCGCAAAGCCTTGATGCGTTCCCCGCTCTGATCCCATTTCGCCAATCCGTTCCGCCACAGGTCGGCCTGATTTTCGGCAAATTGTTGTGGTGACATGCCTTTTTTCGCAGCTTCGTCCGTATTGATCCAGGGTTTAAAGGATTCAGCATTGAGGTCAGGAAAGGTAAGCATCAGATTGGTCATGTCACCCTTGGGATCGATGATCAGGGACGGAATACCGTCCATGGCGGCTTCCTCAATGAGTCCGACACAAAGACCGGTTTTGCCGCTGCCGGTCATGCCGACGCAGACGGCATGCGTGGTCAGGTCTTTTGAATCATATAAAAGTGTTTCAGACAGAGTTTTGTTTTGTTGCAGATCATGAACACGGCCCAGATAAAAGGACCCCAGCTTTTCATACGTTTCCATACCGCCTCCAGGTTTGATTGGGATATTGGATTTTATTAAATCATTGTGTAAAACTCAAGATAAATAGTAGGAAAAAAGTCTGTTATTATCAGTTGTGATAATTTTGGGCAATGTCTCAAGAGCAGAGAAAAACCCTGGAAGGAGCATTGTTTCTTATAGAAATTCAAGAAAGAAATATTTATATAACGCTTGACATTTAACGGAAAGCGTCATACTTTTCAAGTATGATTAAATTATACAAATGCAAAGAGGCCAAAAAAATAATCAATTGTGGATTTTTTTTCAATAGATGGGAAAGAATTATCAAGATATCGAAAGGGGAAGATATCCCCGGGAGCAATATATGAGCGATAAAATGAAACCCGTTCATCCGGGAGAAATTTTGTTGGAAGAATTTTTAAAACCGTTGGGTATTAGCCAAAATCGAATGGCTTTGGATATTCATGTTTCGCCACGGCGGATCAATGAGATTGTCCTGGGCAAGCGGGGTGTCTCTGCTGATACGGCGCTGCGGTTGGGTAAATATTTTTGCATGTCCCCAAAATTTTGGCTTGGATTACAGATGGATTATGAGCTCGATGTTGCCGAAAGTGACCTTGCTAATGAGATTGATGGGGTTCGTGAATTAAAAGCGACAACATCGTCCTCATAGGGTCTTCGAAAGCGGGTAAATTTGGTTTATATTTTTCACAATGTATTTATTTCATTTTTTCTGAAAATTATTTGGAAGGAAAAAGTTTATCATGATAAGGTATTTTCTGTTTTTCTGTATCACCACGCTCTTTTGTTTTTGCAACCCACAACATTCCGGGGATTTGATTCAACTCAGCGATGCCATCCTGCTCACGGAAAAAGGTACGGATAAAGGCTCCGGCTATTCCATGCAAAACAAGATCGTCACCTCTGATGTCGGTGGCGTACGAAAAACCCATTTCACCTATACCCGCATCGAGGACACGGACTGTTTTGTGCATTGGAAAAGCATGTCCACCTGGGTGGCGACCTATAATCATCGAACCAATGAGATTGAAAGCCGTACCTATATTGGTCAGATCTATGATAACCACGGTACGCCCTCATTGTCCATCGACAGGGAGGGGTATCTGCACATCGTTTATGCTCCCCATCATCACCCGTTTCATTACCGAAAATCGGTGTTGCCCAACAACAGCACCCAATGGCACAAAACAGAGTTTGTCAGCGCTCGCTCGGGGGAATTGCCGCAGGGTTATGACTATGCTGCCGAGGCTCAACCGGTTGAGGGCGAATGGACCTATCCCATTATCAAGGTCGATTCCGCCGCTATCATTCACGTTGCCGGCTCGTTGTCCAAATCGGCCGCCTATGTTCGCAAGGTAAATGGTGAATGGCAGCAACCAAAGGTTCTCTATACAGCCGACAAAACTTATAGCCGCTATAATGTGATGATGAATCTCGGCCCTCGCGGTTCCGTGCATGTTCTGGCTCCGGATATGGCGATCAATCGTCGCGATACAACGGCCTATTATCGCATGGAGACCGATTACATCTATTTTCGCTCGAATGACCAGGGCGCTACATTTAATCGGCTCGGTACCGCATTTTCATCTCGGCAGGGCTATATACAGGGGAACGGCAATCTGGCTGTGGATTCCAGAGGGCATCCTCATTTTTTGGCGATGGAACGCGATTATGAACAACATCGCTGGCAATGGCATATTTTTTTCGATGGCCAGCAATGGCAAAGGGAAAAAATCAAACTCGGGGATTTATACATCTGGGATTCTTCCTTTACCATCGATGACCGGGATCGGTTGGTCATCTTAACCGCTGCCAACCGCACCGATCACCACTGGCGTCATGCCTCGAATCGTCTTTTGCTCATGATTGGTGATTCAGCGGAACATCTGAAAAGGTTCAAGATCGTTGATGATTTGGAGGAATTCAATTCATGGTTGCCGGCGGTGCAGGAGAATCAGCCTTTTTCCAGACTCAACCCCAAAGCATTTTTTGTCATGTGGACGGAAGAGACCGATCTGCATGGTAACTATACGCGCAACTGGGATACCACCCTGAGTACGAGGGTTTATGCCAGAAAAATTACGCTGTCTGATAAAGAGTTGTAGAACAGTAATCTGTATAATCTGATATTCGGAGAAGAGATGACAAAACGAAAAGCGTTTGCGCTTTATAATCGTCAACGACTCGAATGGCTCGAGGGCAAAGAGCTCGCTTCCTTTAAACGCCGGGCCATCGCTTTTTTCATCGATGTGGTGATTTCCTTTTTTCTTTTTTTCCTTGTTTTGATGGTCGTCGGTTTTTTTATCTGGTACCGGCAAACCGGGGGAGAATTTTCCACCTACACGTTCAGTTTTGATATTCATTCTTTTTACGGCAGACTTTTACTCAATATTTTGGTTCCGATCCTCTATTTCGGATTGTCGATGTTTATAAGCAATGGCAAAACCATCGGCAAAAAAATTTGCCGTTTACGCGTCTTATCCCTGAGCGGTGAACAGCTTGGACTCTGGACTTGTTTTGAAAGGGCACTGGGATACGGTGCCTCCATTTTTGAGCTGGGAATAGGATTCCTGCAATATTTCTTTCATCCCAACCGAAGAACCGCTCAGGATTGTCTCGCTGAGACGATTGTGGTTTTAGAGTCATCGTAAAAATGTAAACATAGATGTTACAAAAAGGGCAGAAAAAGTTCACGGTTATGTTACTATATGCTGTTTTTCGTGATAAGGATTATGATCTTTAGAGGAAAATATGAAAACAAAAAGAATGATCATTGTCTTGATCTGGTTTTTGATGACGACGGCGTTTTCTCTGCAGGCGCAGCGGATCGAACCGGGGGATTTGCAGTATCTCGGCGCCTTTCGCCTACCTGAAGGGTCGGGTGGCTCGGACTGGGCTTACAGCGGTATGGCGATGACCTGGTATCCGCATGGCGATGCAGAGGGGCCGAACGATGGTTTCCCCGGTTCACTTTTTGCCGTTGGCCATGATCATCAGCAGTTTGTATCCGAGATTTCCATTCCGGTACCGGTGATTTCGGCTGCAAGGAATCCGGCCGATCTGCCTGTGGCGGAAACCCTGCAGCCTTTTGCCGATATCAAGGCCGGCCTGTTCGACTATTTGGAGATGCCGACCCCGGGGTTGGCCTATCTGCCGGCAAAAGGAGAGCAAACCTCGGAAAAACTCTACTGGTGTTGGGGACAGCATATTCAGTACCGGGAATCCACCCATGGCTGGTGTGAACTCGATTTGTCCAGGCCGCAATCCAGTGGTCCATGGTATTTTAATGACCATAACAATTATACCACCTGCGATTATCTCTTCGATATTCCGCAATCCTGGGCGGATGAACATGTTAACGGCTATTCACTGGCCTCCGGCCGCTGGCGCGAAGGCATCTGGAGCGGTATGGGACCGGCGCTCTATGCCTGTGCCCCCTGGCTGGAGGGAACCCTGTCGGCAGAAGATAGCACTATATCCGCCACGATTCCTCTATTGTTATACGGCATCGATGATCCGGCTCTGCCGGAGATCGTTACTCACGATTCCATGAAAATGATCTACTATAATCCGGGTGATCAATGGACCGGTGCCTGCTGGTTGACAGAGGGTGAGCGTTCTGCGCTTCTCTTTGTCGGTACCAAGGCGATCGGCAACACCTGGTATGGCTATAGCGACGGCACGGTATGGCCGGAAGAAGGGCCCTGGCCGCCGATTCCGGAGTGGCCGCACGATAATCGCGGTTTTTGGAGCGACAGCATCAGCGCTCAGTTTCTTTTTTACGACACCAATGATCTGGCAGCCGTCGCCCGCGGCAGTCTGCAACCCTTTCAACCCCAACCCTATGCAGTACTGGATATCAATCACCTGCTCTACGATCCCGGTTACGGGGTTACCCGCTATAAACGCTTTAACCTCGGCGCTGCCTGTTATGACCGCGAAAACCGGCTGCTATACGTCGTGGAACGGCAGGCGGATGCAGAAAAAAGCCTGGTTCATGTCTGGCAGGTAGGTAGCGAGGCAACCGGAATCGGTGATCATACGGGGCCTGATGGCTATGTGTTGTTGCAAAATTACCCCAATCCGTTTAATCCACAGACGAATATAGAGTACCGGTTGCTCAAAAGAGGTCATGTTCAATTGAGCATTTACGATATTCTCGGAAAACGGTGTGCCGTATTGGTGGACAGGATTCAAAACCCGGGAGTTTACACGTTGAACTGGAATGCCCGGGGATTTGCTTCGGGGACTTTTTTTATTCATCTGAAAACAGCGGGACAGCTTGTTTTGAGAAGAGCTGTCCTGATCAGGTAAAACCGGAAAGCGCGGTAACATGAAAATATTGCTCGACACCGATATCGGCAGCGATATCGATGACGCGATTTGTCTCTCTTATCTGCTGGCACATCCGCAGTGCGAGCTTTTAGGCATCACCACGGTCACAGGAGAGGCGCTAGAGCGCTGCAAGCTGGCCAGTGCGATCTGCAGGGCATTCGGACGCGGGAATCTCAGGTTATTACCTTTCACGACCCGCTTGCCGCCGCCACCCTGTTTTTGCCGGATCTCTGCACGTTTAACCGGGGTACAGTCAGTGTTGACCTGCAAACAGGAGAGACACTGGGAAAAACCAGCTGGCAACCGGGTGTCGGTCGGCATCAGGTTGCGGTTAAAGTTGATAGTACTTTGTTCTTTGACCATTTCTTCAGGTTTTTAAAAGAGGGTGATGATGATATTGGTTTTGAATAAATGATTATGGCTCATCCGGTTAATGCGTACCCAAAACCGCCAAGCTCGCCAAGAGCGCTGAGAAGAGATATTTTCAATGACTTGTTCATCCTCGATATAATTATTAACATATCTTTTCAAG
>CAZSOP010000042.1:0-14851 GCA_964608385.1 uncultured Cytophagia bacterium | reverse complement strand
GTTTCTTGGCGTTTTCTCAGCGGTTAAAAAAGTACTCATTATTCGGAAGAACCGAGAATGGTAACGAAATTGATTGATTTTTTTATACTTGTAAACAAGCAATCTGGAAAACGATTAAAAACAGGGACACCTGTTCGGGCGACAATGATTTTTATAGATTTGTATCAATCCCTGTTGAAAACAGGCACCTCGGAAAAAAATAGCGTTTTTTTCCTCAGAAGAGCAAACCAGGTCAACCATGTAATCTGATATCTGATTCTTCCCCGGGGTGGGGTGAATTAGATAGAGTTCCAAAATCATATGCTCCAGCCGCTTATCATCATGTTCACGGGCCAGACCATATAATACGGTAAAAACTGTGTTGACGACAATGTCCCGGCTCTTTTCCTTGCCAATCAGATAAATAGACTTTTTGGCTCTCAGGTTGGCCTCAGAAGAAAAATGATAATGATCCCGCCAATAGCCAAAAGACTCTACCAAAAACAGAGCGGCAATCTCCCTTAGACATCTGGCAGGGCGTCGGTTCAGGGCCTTGATAAAAGGCAAAACAGAGTCGATAAATCCCACCTGCTTAAATCGGAGCACCAGAGACGCCAGAGCGGCAATCCTCCTGGTCGGAAAATTCTGAGGTCGCAGACGAAAGAAAATCCATTCAGAAGCAGAAAGCGGAATAAATTCAGATTCTAAAAGGTTCCAGATATCCTGCAGATGACGCACTTGAGCATGCGTTGGTTCGGCCGGCAACAACCCGGAAGTTCCAAACAAACAGGCCTGGCTGATATCGATAGGCTTTTCCAGGCTCTCAGAGATGATTGCTGCACGTAATTTGCCGAAAGAACAATTTTTTGCTAATTTATAAAAAGCGGTACTGTTTTTACTATATCCCAGGGTTTGGCACAGACTTTTAAAAAAAATCTGATCCCAATCGTCATTATCTCTCAGTTCCAGGTGCCGATCCGCCTTGGTCTTTAAACGATCGAGCCCTGCCTGAAGAATAAATTGCCGCTTTTTTTCAGAATCGAATTTTTCAAGGGGACAAATTCGGGATTCCTTGCGCAATATAGAAACCGTGGTCTCCGATTCCAGCTCTTCAGAGGATTTTTCCAACACAGAATCGAGATTAAATACCGGTATACAGTATCCATTTTGCTTTTTGGTAAGAAAATCGGGGGGGCTCTCACCGGTCACGACGTGTAAAATAACGCGATTATAGTTTTCATCATTGTGATGACCATGAGAATACCAAAAGTGAGGTCGACTGTGTATTTCAATATCGCCGCGCAGCATATTTCCATCTATGATGATCAAGGCGTCACGAAAATCAGGTCCGGCATCGGTATTTAGAACACCCCTTTCCAGTACGATGATTTCCCTGCCGTCCTCTGTTTTCAGACCGGACCGCGCAAATGACCGTGTTAGCCAGAGTTGAAATAAAAACCGTTCAGATGCAGGTTCTTTTAATTTCATAAGAATCAATAAAATGGATCGATAGCGATAAAACCATCCATATCAACGATCGTTTTTCCCTGATTTAAATCTTTGGATATTCTATTTAAATCTCTTAAAACGCTTTCTCTTTGCTCACCACGCAGTAAACGGGGTTGGAATTGTACTGCACTATTGTAAACATTTATCGGATAAATCCTCGCATATACCAATCCAAACTCGTCCACAAAAACACGCAGGATCACGCTGGTTCGGGATGTATAACTAAAAGAGCCGAAAATATAATTCCCCAGACTATAGGCAATTAATCGGTTGCGGTAAATCTCGACGCCTTGCAAAACGTGGGGATGGTGTCCCAAAACCAGATCAGCGCCAAAATCAATTGCCCGATGAGCAAAATAGATTTGATAAGATTTAGGCGTGGATCGCTTTTCCTGTCCCCAATGAAAACTCACCACAACGATATCAGCGCGCGCTTTACACTCATATATAAGCTCGCGCATTTGTGCCTCGGTGGGATGACAGGTACCACAACGATCGCTTTTGGCCCAAAAGTCGAGCGGATAAGTAAACGAAAACCCCAAAAAAGCAAATCGAATCCCCTCTTTCTCTATAAAAGTGGCCCTGCAGGCAAGCGTATCGTTGGCGCCTGCACCACAGTATCCAATATCAAAATCCTCTAAAACGTCTATGGTTGATGAAAGGCCTTCACAACCATAATCAACAATATGGTTGTTGGCCAGATTAACCACATTAATACCGGCATTATCGATCCCCCTGACAAAATCGGGAGGAACTTTAAAAGTAAATGTTTTATCCTCAAAGCGCTTCCCTTTGTCAGTAAAGGGAGCTTCCAGATTGGCGATGGAGATATCCGAATGGCGAAATATGGATCGCGTACTATCAAAGGGATAATCAAAACCCTTTTTTTCAACGAGATCAATAATCCAGGATCCCATCATCAAGTCGCCGGTTGCTGCGACAGAAACCGCTTTCCGTTTTGTCATTGAATCGACAAACAGCCGTTTGTTTTCAGCGTCGGCTGCTACGGTTTTTAAGGGTAATAATTCTTCCCTGCTGTGAACAATAATAAGGTCATGGTGGTGAGCACAGCTTACCACCATGACCAAATTGAAAAGGAAAAAGTATTTGAGGAGAGTTATATGGCGAGAAACGAGGACTGTGCTACTTTTTAACCTCTTCCACATCAACTTTTTCGATATCATCATCGGATTCTTTATCCTCTTTCGACTTTTCCTCCTCTTTAGGCGCTTTTGCCTTTTCCTGTTTTACATTTTCTATTTCTTCGCGTTTGCTTTCCAGAGATTTTTCAAGCTTTTTCAATTCGTCAATGGTTTTTTTTACCTCTTCGTCCTTGAGAATATTAGGCTTGGCCTGGGTAGCAACCAGTTCATATGTACGCGATCCCAGCTCTCCAAATAATTTATCGATATTGCGTTGGGCCGCAAGTATATCAAAACGCAGCTTGCCGATTTTTGCCATTTCATCCGCTTTATCGGCGACAAAGGTCGCACCGTCGCGAAACAGATCTCTGAGCTCATTGAGTAATGTAGCCATTGGGTTACCTCCTTAATTATTGTCTTTACATGAATAACAAAAAAAACAGAGTGAGATATTTCCTTAAAAGAATGTATTTCACAATTATTTTGAGTTATAATTTAGAATTTGTGGCCGAGAAATGCAAGTTTTTTTAAATATCGACGCGAGTCCATTCTGACCTCGAGAAAATAAATGCCGGAAGCGACTTTGAAACCATAATCATCTGTTCCATCCCAGTAAAAGGCATACTCATTCGCCGGCAATGTCTCCTTCACAAGGGTTCGCACGAATTGACCGAGTTGATTATAAATTTTCAGGCTTGCCAAAGATCCGCCGTCCTCCACAGGAATATCGAGTTGAATACGGGTAAGTTGAAAAAATGGATTGGGATAATTTTGCACTATCAATCTTTCCACCACCGGATCATCTGCAGGCTCTTCATTGTAAGCATTATAAGCGTTGAGTTTTCCCCAGCCCCAATTAAAATTCGGCTGTACGCTGACAAACGCATCGAGCGCGGCGGATTCCTTCAACAGTCGGGCAATCTGATAAGACGATAATTCTGCGTTTTTTTCCAAGAAAAGGGCGCTAACCCCGGTTACATGAGGCGCCGCCATGCTGGTTCCGCTGGAAATCCCCCAGCTGGAATCCTGAAGAATATAAGCATTGGGATAAAGCCGAAAAGTCGAATAGTAGATGCTGTTTTCGTTTTCAGGCAAGGCATATCGGGAGCGGGCACTGGCAATGACCTGCCCCGGCGCACAAACTTCAGGTTTAATACGGCCATCCCGGGTGGGACCAGCAGAAGAAAACGGACTGAGGTCCCCCGGTTCCAATCGGTCGAATGGATTAATGGTCAAACTATGATCGTCAACATCAATCCAGGACATTTTTGTTACAAAAGAACCAACCGTAATCACATTTTTTGCCGTACCGGGTATAGCCAACAGACCCTGATCCTGAACATAATTTTTCAACTCAACAGTCATACTGGAATTTGCCAGATAGATATCGATGCTTCCACCGCTTCCTTTCAGAAACATCGTCCAGTCGCCGTTGCGGGGCACCGGACCATTGTTGGCGTCGCTGATTTCGACATAAATTTCACAATCCCCGTTAAAGGGGTTGCAACCCCGGATATATTGTTGATTTTTCTCATAGAAACTGTTCCAGATGTAGATAAATCCATCCTCAGAAGAATTTTCAGTAAATTCACCGGGCTTAACCGGGCCGAATGAGCGTCCTGCAGGAGAAATCAGGGTTACCTCAACGCTTTCGCTACCCGGATACCAGGCATCAAGCTGGACAATATCATCGTTTGTGCCCGGATTCGGAGAATAGCCCTGAATATTAAAATGTACCTCAGCACTCGAGCTTTGTTGCTCAAAATCGATAAAAGAGTGAATCGACTCATTACCGTTATTCCCGGCAACGCTGACAACTGCCTTGCCCGAAATACCCGGACCGGTGATTTTATCGATAAACCGCTCAATAGAGGAGGTGCCGTCATGGGCACCGAAATGCCCGCCAAAACTCAGATTGGCGACATAGGGACGTTGAAGAACCCCGGCAATGCTGTCGATAAAAGAGAGAGCCAGAATCTGATCGATTGACTGAAAAACCTTGCTCTCCTGATCCCGCGTCGCTTTGACGACAACCAAATCAGCCGCCGGCGCAACCCCGGCATAGCGCCCATTTTCATCGCCGCCACCGGCTGCAATACCGGTTACATGCGTTCCATGTCCGTTGATATCGACACTCTCAAGCCGGGTTTGTTGCTGCAAGGCTGAATTGATATCTGATTCGGTATACACCCTGCCACCCAAAACCGCGCCGGGTATACTGAGATCAAGCAAATATAAAATTCGGGTACTGCCATCAGCATTGCGAAAAGATTGGTGTCTCCAGTCGATTCCGGTGTCGATGATCCCAACCAGCACGCCTTTTCCGCCGACTGAATAGTGTTGTTGTAATTCAGGATAGTGAATAGCGGGAAGACTTTTATCCAGAAAAGGCCTTAGCGGCACGGAAGACTCGACATAGAGAATATCCGGATGATTCGAAAGTGCAGCCAATCCGGTCAAGGGGGTACGCAGGACAACCATATTATCCTGCCTGGTCAAGCATTGAAAGCGATGCGCCCCTGACGAAAACGTCTTTTCTTTTAGAGTAACAACAACATCAACAAAATCGGAGACAACTCCTTTTTCAAGCCGGCTGGCGGTCGCATGCTGCTCGGGATCCAGCCGATCAGGATGGTGTACGAGGTAATTCAACCGCGGATCCAGCTTACCCGTTGGTCGTCCAGCATATACCTGGAAAGAAATCAGGAATAAACAGATAATCAAACCGAGCTTGAATTGGCGATGATATGCTTTCAATATCTCTCCTGAAAATTTGACCGTGCTGTGCAAAGCCGGTATGGGCAGACGGGCCGGGCACATTATAGATGAGCGGGATCAATGAACGAAAATAGATCGTATGCGTTACAAGAAAATACCATCCACTCGTTTGTCTTACAAGATAAAAAAAACTCTCACAAAATCAAAATATTTTGTGAGAGTTCATATATACCACGTGAATGTAAGCGCTCGGATTGGGCTACCGGCGCTGTTCTCCCAGCATTTGCTTATAATCCGGATTCTGAATCTCGCCGCGCAAGGTTGAATGCAGGAGTTGATAGTCTCCCAGCCCAATGATATCCCCGAAAACAAATTCAACCCCGCCCTGCAGCTCATAATAGTGCCAGATTTCATAAGGCTTGATCTCAGGTTCACTGGGATAGCGATCGATATAATTGGGAGGACCATAGATCAAATAGACGCGGCCGCGATCGGTTTCCCAGCCTTCCCGTTTCATGACACTAAATTGATTGTTTACATATTCTATTCGTTTTAAATAATCATGACGAAATTCATTAAATACCGTGACCGGATTGGAATCATAGCGCTTCCATATCGAAAAAAGCGCCTGACGTTTATCCTCCGGGGAAACCGAAGACTTGTACAGCGCTTTCATGTCGGCATTCAAAAGGTAATTCATGAATTTATATTCCTGATCACATTCTTTCTCAGTTAATGTCGTAAACTCGCTTTGCAGGTACTGCGCATTGTAATCCTGAACCGACGCAGAATCAGAAGCCGGAATCGTATTATACATATAAAACTTTTTTTCCCTTGACGCAAGAACTTGGTCCGTTGAATCAAGCAATTCAAAATTTAAAAAATAGGTTCCGGAAGGAAGGTCACTGATGCGCAGGGCACCGAATTCAACTTTGTTTTCGCCTCTTACCGGCCGCTTGAGCTGTACCGGAAAAACGGATGCCGGCTTTTGTCCGACAGGATCGGTAAGAAAATATTGAATTTTGTAATAAGAGTTTTCGGGGTAGGTATTCAGATTGTATGATTCGATATAAAAATAGAGGTTTTCAGAGTCTTCATAATAAAATCCGGAAGGATTCGGCAGAACGATTAAACCGTTTTTATAAAACGGATTGTCACTTTTTTGCTGAACCGGGGTGATCGAGGTTGAGAGTTCGATATCGCTCAGGGTCATATCATGCCGGGGATAGAGTTCAATATCACGGATAAATTTGATCGAATCCTGATGAGAGGGGTTGTTCATATCCTGTGCATAGAGCATGCCCCGGTACTTACCAGCGGGTGCGAGCAGGTAAAAACGGTCGAGCACGGTTTTGGACAATGATTCCCGGCCGGTATCGGCGATGGTATCTACGGTTTTCCAGCGATTTCTGGACCAGAGAGAATCATTCTGATAAATGGTAAATTCGAGCAGAATTTCAGCCGTATACTCATTATCAGCGGTTTTATTGTAATCGAGTTCACTGCGATATAGAGAATAATAAAATTCCCAAAATACCTGACTGGAATCATATCTGAAGGTACTATAGTCCGTGTCGAGAAAAATACTGTTTTGTGCCTGCAGTGTTGATAAAAGAGGAGCAAAAAACGAGATCAAAAAAATGATCGCATATTTTTTCACTATACTCACCTTGTGTTGGGTTTATAAAAAAAGGGTGGACCATTGTGGCCCACCCTTATGGTCAGACAATCGATATCAGAAACCGATCGTTAAACAAAAGATATTATTGGCGTCAAAATATTCAGCGGTGCGATAAGCATAGTCGATACCCAGGGTAAAATTACTGGCGATTGGATAGTTGATACCGAATCCAAAAGCGGGGCCCCAGATATAGGACTTGCTGCCCAGCTCATCATCCTGGGCATTCAGACCATGGCTATAACTGCCACGAACGAAGAATATTTCCTGGAAAGCCACTTCCAGTCCTGCCATCAGTTCGTCATTGCCAAAGTTCTGATTGCGAAAATTGCCGACAACAGTGGTGCGTAAATCATCGGTGGCATTCAGTTCATAGGCAAGACCGATTTCGAACAATGAAGGCAACTCGGACTTTTGCGCCGGGATTTGCAAACGACGGGCCGGGGTCTGTGGTTCCGTATCCGGAATATTGACCAGTTTTTCCAGGTTCTGACCATCATACTGCAAGCCAGGACCAAAATTCTTCATGGTGACGCCGAGCAGAATGCCGGCGGAGGTGCGATACTGAACACCAAGATCAAATGCCACGCTGTTGGCGGTGGTGCTCAGAATCTTCTCATGAATCATTTTAACGTTTACACCGGCACTGATATTATCGGTCAAATCACGGGCATAGGTCGCACCGAGAGTAAAAAAGGTCGGTGAAAACGTCGCACCGGTACCCTCGGGTGATGCTTCCGTGGTCTCGACAATATCGCCGAAATTCAGTGATTTAAAGCTGAATCCAAAGGTTCCGATACCGGTTTGTACGCCCAAAGCAGCGTAGGAAATACCGATATCAGCGATGTACTGCATCTGAGAAAACATAACCTCAGCGGTTTTATCGGTATTGCCGAGACCGGCAGGATTCCAAAAGATTGCGTCTGTTCCGGTAACGGTGGCGATGTTCGCTCCACCAAGCGCCGTGGCGCGGGCACCGACCGGAATCAACAGTTCTTCAGCAGAAGCTGATCCTTTTCGTTGATCGGACCCAGCTTCGGCTTGAAACATTAACCCCATCATCAATAGCAGGGTTAAACCGACCAGAGTAAAATATTTTATTCTCATATATACCTTCTCCTGTATTTCATTTTTTTAATTTACTACAGATGCAAGTATCTTGCTTCTCTATTGACTATGGCAAGCTTGAGAATTTTTTCGCCCACGCCCGGAATTTCGATATGCGCGATATACATACCACTGCCGACCGGAATATTTTGATCGTTATGCAAATTCCAGGTGGCAATTGAGGTTTGATCATCGTGCTCGATCGTGCGGATCAACTGTCCGGAAAGCGTGAATATACGAATGACACATCCATCTTCAGGTAAATTGATAAAGGATACAAATTGATCAAAGTTTGTCGTTTCAGCAGTATTGACGCCAAAATAGGGATTGGGAAAGACCTGTATCTGATTCAGGCGCTGCTGACCGATGGCATCCGACGTTTCCGCCGTCAAGCCGGCTGTCGAGAAGGCAACATGATCACCCTGTTTTACCGGTTTCAACATATGAACGGTCATCGTCCAGTCGCCGAGCTCGGTATAACTGCCACGATTATGGGGCCACATGGCAAAAACCACGTCGGCTGCAGGACCCCCGTTGGTGTCATCATAAAGTCCGGCACCATCGTCATAGTCGCTGTCCATGATAAAGAGGTATTCACGACCGCCCAATCCTTCATCCGTTTCAGCAGCAATAGGATCCCAGTGCATGTCCACGGCATTGCTGCCCTCATTTTCGACAAAACAGATATTGACGCGACGGGGATTGTTGGGATCGGTCAGATCCTCAGCCCAGCCGGGGAACGTCCCTACACCGACAAAATCGTATTCGGGGCGCTTATAGACGTATGCCTTGGACCACTGGCCTTGATCGCTGACAAAGTGAATCTTGACATCATTGTAATCATTGGGTCCCAGGTTGGATCCAAAGAAATCTTCACCCAGAAAGCCGCCGGCAAAAAAGGTCTCACCACCGGCATTGACACCGGTCAGAGTTCGGGTTCCCGTCCAGCTGAAACCACCGTAGGGAGCGCCATAGACGGCATAGGTTCCGGCATGCGTATTGATACCATAGGCACCCGGTTCAGGAGCAATAATGGAAAATGTGACGCCGTCGAAAACCGGAAAATTATCGCCACCGGAGATGTTTTCCCATTTGGGGAAAAGGGTTTGCCCGGTGTTAACGTCTTTAACCGCAATCGCATTGGCATAGCCGCTGTCCGCACCGGATTCGGCAAAGACAAAGTCGATGCGGTAGTCATGCCCGGTGATTGCGGCAGGATCGACGACAGTGGCTGATGCGACGATATCACCGGCTGATACGCCATCGCCGGGAACAATAGTAACCGGTAAATCAGTAGCATGTTCAGTGCCGTATTGGGTTTTGAGCTCCGGTTTGTGCGGCGTTGCCACAATCGGCTCGATGCTGTTTTCCAGAGCTTTGGGCGTAGCATCCGAATTTACCGTATAACCGGTTACGGCAAAATAATACTTTTTACCATTAACCAGAGGCACATTGCCGCCGACAATATCTTTATCGATATACATCGAATACTTGAGACCTGCATCGGTTCCGAATTGGACCGGTTTAACCACGATGGCATTGGCATCGACATCAAAAACTTCATCATACACTTTGGTGATAAAATTTTCTTTGTCAAAAGTTGCAATGCGGGTCCACTGACCGGCGGCATCACCGGAGCGGGAAGGCGCCTGATAAACATTATAGCCTTCAAATGCATAACCGGCTGCATCCTTGTGATCGCGGGCGGTTTCGTCCCAGTTCAGAACGAGCTCCTGATCGCCTTCAAACACCTCAACAACCGGGGCCGGCGGCGGGCTACCGACGATAAAGTCGTTGTCATAGGCAAACTGCGCGGCGCGGTCATTGTATTTCATGATCGAAACCGAGTTCAGATAATTGTTCGATTGGCCGGCAACCAGTCCGACAACCACTTCCATGGTCTCGCCCTTGGGCAGGGTAAAGGGACCGGAAGCCTGTGCCATACGCATATCGCCGGGAGGCGCTTCGTAAAAACCGAGCCAGCCCGTACCGGTCACCGGATCACCGCTGTTGACGAACTTGGACGGTTGGCCGGTGGTCGGATCGGTAAAAGCACTGCCGTCCCAGACAAAACCGCGAACATAGTTATAAGCTTCATAACCACCCTCTGCGGACTCGAGCGTGGGATCGCTGTAGGTGTCGCTGGAGTTGATATATTTCACAAATGCGGTCATCGGCAGAATCTTTTTGTCCGGAACCGGGCCGGAAGGTAGAAAGGCCGTGTCTCCGGGAGAATCCACCATCGGACCCTGAAAAAAGTCGCATCCTATCGCCGGCACCTGCTCGCCGTAATGAGAGTCATAGGCGGTACCGTTGTAGACGTATCCCATACTCAGGTCGACGTCACAGGCGACATAGTCATCGGTGGCGTCACCGAGATCGGGATCAAAAAAGATAGCGACATAGGAGCTGTCCAGAGTCTGTGGACCTTTGTTCTGAAATTCAAATTTGATAAAGCAGGCATCGCCGAGCGGACCGGCCTGGGCATAGCCCCAAACGGTCTGATGCACTTCAAGTCCAATCGGCTGGGTCTGCCAAACCGCCATGTGGTTGGCCGGGTTGGCATCGTTATAAACCGTATAGAGCATCTGATCGCCGATTACCTCGGGCGGAGCACCCTGAGCAATAGCCGCTGCATCAACGGTTTCACCCTTGTTGAATTTATAAACTTTATATTCGTCTTTGGTCACATCATCCGGTGCGCCGGAGGGCAAAATGATACCGCCCTGAAAGTCGGTTGAATAATCGGCAGCGGCAGCGCGAAGCTCGCGGGTATCCTCGGTTAACCCGAGCAGCCACATACCGGCGGTAAAGATGGCATAATGCCCTGATCCTTTGGGATATTCCAGACCGGAATCTCCCGTTTGTGGATCAGAAGCAAAAAGACCATTGTTGATGAAATAGCTGCTGATTCGATTGACATCGAACAACACAGCATGATTCTTTAGCGTACTCTTGTTCAGACTCTTCGTTCCCGGTGCTTCTTTGGCTGCCAGAGGCATCGCCGTCAAACCGATAACCAGAGCCAGGCTTAACAAGAGCGCGAAACTTTTCCTTATCATATCCTGTTTCTCCTTGTTATTATTTTCATACAAAACTCAATAATAAGAGAATTACATCTCAATCTTGACACCGAGTCTGATCTGACGAGGTCGCTGCCAGCCAAATGTACCGGAATGGGTCAGCATCGCCTGATACCATTTTACGTATTCCTCCTGTCCATCTTCATAATCACGGCCGCGTTTCTTGCCATCTTCGCTCTCCAGATGTCCATCGGATTCAGGAGTTCCGGTTTGTGAGAATACATCGGTAATCGATTTGGTGTCAAACAGGTTGATCACCCACAGATATACGTTCATGTCAAACGGACCGGCGTTAAAGGTCCTGTCCAGTTTTGCATCCAGCTGATAGAACCAGGGCATACGGGAAGAGTTGATACCTTCAATCGGTTTGCCCTGCGTATAGCCGAATACCTCGCTGTAGCTGCTGCCGCTCTGAATGCGGGTAAAAGGATATCCGCTGTGGAAACTGAACAGCATATTCAATCCGACTTTGGCGAGCGGTTTCATGCCGAAGAGCTCCGGACCGTCGTCATCATCCATACGGATATCAGCGATAAGCGTTCCCTTGTGGCGCACGTCGAAATCGAGAGGCTGGATAACGGTCGGAAATACCGGATCGCCTTCAGCCCAGGCAATGTCAAAGTGGCTGTCGGATGAAGAGCCTGTTCCTTCAGCCCAGGAAAGCGTATAATTGGCAGTGGCGGCGATTTTATTCCAGCGACGCAGGGTAAAATCAAGCGTCAAGCCCTTGATGGTACCAAAGTCGGCATTGGAATCGAGATAGGGAGAGGTGTAAGCGGTTCCAGCCTGCGGGATAATCTTGCGAATCGCAACCAGATTGTCTGTGTTTTTATAAAACACGGTTGCGTTCAAAGCCGCATTGGGGCCGAACTGCTGTTTGAACCCGAATTCATAAGACGTGGTTCTTTCCGGTTTCAGGTTTGGATTGGGGTACTCTCTTGCATAACCACCCGAAAAGAGAGAATTTGCCATATAACCCCAGCTCTCGAACATATTATCGAAACGGCTCAACTGTACAAACTTGCCGTATTGTGCGTGAAAAACGGTCTGATCGGTGACCGGAAAGGAGAATCCCAATCGCGGGCTGGCAAAAATGTCGGGCTCCGATTCTTCAAAGGTCTCCTCATCGAAAAATCCGGTGGGAGCATTCTGAATGTTGGTGACATCCTTGAATTTTTTAATGTTGCGGTCGAAATAGTCCAGACGCACGCCGGCGTTAAGAGTCAGATCGCGCAGCTCGATTTTGTCCTGCAGGTAAAAACCGGCCATAATCGGATGCGGCGGACCGTCCATTCCGTTAAAGGAAAGAAATTTATCTCCGACCCAAACGCTGTAATCTTTGTCGCTGTCGATCTTGTTTCCATAAATATCGTATCCATAGTTACGCAAAAAAGAACGATAAGCGACATAATCGTAAATGGGTGACGGACCCTCCATCGATGCGGCCTGATTGGAAAAGGATTGCAGCATACTGATCGTTGCAATCGAATAACGCCGCAGCGTATGATAATTGACCTCACCGCCGAGCTTGAATTCATGGCGTTTGCCCACCTGTTTGGTGAGATCAAACTTTAAGCCCATATAAGTTTCCTGGTACTTGTTGAAGGAACTCACCGGATAATAAGGGGCGTTGAGTGAAACACCGATGGGCAGTCTGAATGTCTTTGCCACACCGGTATCCGCAACAGCACTGTTGTATACCGGATCGCCGATTTTGGCAATGTCATCCCAGTACCAGGGATCGCCGTTCTTGCTGTCGTAATGAGCATAGTTCAGGTTTACCGTATAAAACATGGTCGGATCCACGCTGTGGGTAAACTGCAGGTATCCGGACATGTTGTTGTATTTGTATTTACGCGAACGGGATTCAATCGAATAGAGTCCGCGAGGATCGCCGTTGGAAGCGGCGTTTCGTTCAGACAAATGCAGCGTACCACCGACCTTGACTCTAAAGGGCTGTTTATCCCACACCACATTGACATTGAAATTGTCGCCCAGACGGCCGCCACCAGGTAAGCGCCCCGGAGGAATGTCGGCATAGAGTTGCATGGTGTCGGTATGAGTACCGCTCGGGTTCAGAGTCCAGTCCTTGGTCAATTGCAGGGAATCCTGTCCCCAGCCCTGAAACCGGGTGGCATTGCTGGCTTCGTAATAGTGCTCATAAGCGGCGAAAAAACGAACGTTTTTCAGCCCCGGCAGAAGCGGACCGCTGGCGGTGAGATAATAATGGTTATAGCCAAAGCTGTATTGATCCTCGATTCCCAAAATCGTATGACCGGTTTCATCGCTGTAGGATGACCAAAAATCATCCGAGACCGCTTCCAGAGAAAAAGAATACTCGGGACCACCGGTTTTCAATTCGGTATGGATAACACCGGAATTGGCAAATCCGTATTCTGCGGTAAAGCCACCGGCCTGATAATCGATCATTTCGATGGCGCGATCGATGATGGAAATGTTGTTACCGCCATCCACGATTGAGGTGGTGGCGATTCCGTCGATATAACGGGCAACCTCGTGATCACGGCCGCCGCGGATGTGCAATCCACCGCGATTGACTGCACCCGCCATCGACGACACCACTTCGGTAACGCCGCGAATAGGCAGGTTTTCCAAATCTTCTGCCCACATCGTCTTGGTATAATTGGTAACATTCTTATCGACCAACGGCTTTTCGGCGATAATGGTTACCGTCTCTCCTTCGAGCGTAATGGGAGGAAGCTCAAAATCCACTTCGGTGGTACGATCAGAAACAACCATATTGTTCTGAATCTCAACGTTTCTGTACCCGACAAAGGTTGCCTTTATCGCGTACCTTCCGGAGGGAACATTGAGAATGATATAATTACCATTCACATCCGTAGCGGCACCCATCTGGGTGTCGACTATCATGACGTTTGCTCCCGGTAAAGGGTCCCCCGTCTCCGCATCAACAACAGTACCTCTTATTTTACCGGTGTTGCCGGCGTAAAGAGCTACAGTCAGAAATGCTAACAAAAAGATAAAAATGCCTCGTTTTAGCATCTTCGCCTCCATTTAATTAACCTTGCTTTTTGCCATTTAACTGTTAATGGTTTCCTGGTTACGTACTATGTTCTCTCCTTCCTCGACCCTCCTTTTTTAATGATTCTGCCTGTTTTGTTGAAACAATTCAACCAAACTTGCGTAAGCTATACACAAAGCCCCACCTCACTCTCTGATTGAGGCGGAGCTTTACTTTGAGATTTTCAAAGAACACGGAAAGCTGCTATTCTCAGCCGGTTTTGCAGGCTCTGCCGAGATAGCAGCTCTTTATTTTAACCGCATAGCCATGCGGTTTTGATCATGGGATCAACCGGGTCGCACTAAAAACCGCATTGTTGTGCAGTTGTTTAGTTGCGGCCGTATTCCTATTTTTTTATTGGTAAAATATCTCTTTTCCGCCAAAAAGTTGAAAATGTGACGAACATCAACCCGGCTCGATGAAAAAATGTTATCTTGTTAGTCACATACCTCATAATCAATGAATCGCCTTTCAGTACCAGCAAAATTAACTTTCTTTGCCTTCTTTGTCAAGCATTTTTTCACAATTTTTCCCTGAGGAAAAATATCGGACCGGATTCCCGGACGCCAAAAACGAAGATTAAAGTTACAAT
>CAZSOP010000041.1:0-15024 GCA_964608385.1 uncultured Cytophagia bacterium | reverse complement strand
CAGAGAAAAAATTAGTTATGTTTTGACTCTGCTATCATTTTGTTGTCTTTCTCTGCGTTTCTCCGCGTCCTCTGTGGTAAAGGCTCTTTTTAACAAAGATTTATTAACCAGAGGGCTTTTGTCGTTTTTACACGTCCTTGTGCTTCCGCCCTGTCACTTACAGAAAAGCCTGTTTCCTGCAGATAGAGGGCGTCATATTGTATTGCGCTGCTGCCGTATGGCACAACAGCATATAGGTCTGTTTTTTTATGTAAAGCCATGAATGTATTTGATCATAACACCGGCAAGCCTTTGCGCTCCCCGCCGGCCGGCGTCTTCCCCCGACCCCTGATTGAACAAATATAAAATATCATTTCAGGGTAAAAATGTCAAGGGAAAAACGTGGGAACATTTTAATGTTTTTTTGTTTTTTTTAGCTTTTTCAAAATACCGGGTGCGTTTTTGAGCTCGCACAGGGGTTTGAGCTGTTTTTCGATATAGGGCCAATCGAGTTGGCTTTGTTGCCGTAACACGATGCCCTGCACATCCACCCAGTCGCGGTCACGGTCGGCAAAGGCTTTCATCACGATCAGGTCTTCGGCACTGCAGGTGTTGATCGCCGCGTTTTCTTCAAATTCGTAAAATGAACTGTTGGTGATCATGGTCTCTTCAAAGGGAATACCCCCCAGCACGATATCCGCCGGGATATAATTTTCCGTCTGTACCAGAACCACCCGGTATTGCCTGGCAAAATCAACCATGTTTTGATGTCGCGCACTAAAGTGATCCAGGATGTCCCGCACATAGTCGTCTTCGTTTTCAAATCCGGTAAAGATGGTGAGATCGACATCGCGCGTCAGACGCGGTTCGCCCCAGCGCAGTACTGCAAGCCCGCCGATAAAGGCAAAACGCCAGGAACGGGATAGACAGAAAGCTTGTATACTCTTCGCTGCAACAACGAGTTCATTCATATGCATTGTCTGAACAGCTTTTGCTGTTCCACCAGGCCACTGGTCTGAGGCATGGAATTTTTTTTATAATACACAGCCAACAATCCGGTACTCACCCGCAAAAACTCCCGGGTATCGAAATGTTTACCACGCTCTTTTTCCAATACCGGCGCCGCGTTCCGCCAGGTATCGACCCAATGTTGCAGGCGATCAGAATGATTTTGTTGGGAGGCGATGATCGGTCTCCTTTGATAAAAGACGTTTGAAGGTGGGAACGTTTATAATCGGCTGTCAGAACGGATCGATTTGGAGAACAAACCGCTCGATGGTTTCTTTGACCGTCCCTCCGGGTACTCTGCGGTAAATGCTCTTTTTAACAAAGATTTATTCACCACAGAGAGCCCGGAGGTAAACAGAGAAAAAATAAAATTCATTGCTCTTCTCTGTGTATCTCCGCGTCCTCTGTGGTGAAGGCTCTTTTTGACAAAGATTTATGAACCGGAAACCTCGTAACGTTTTCACGTTCGCAGGTTTTTTACGTCGATTTTGCCTGACGCTTGTTATAGGGTTTGCTTTTCCGCCGTACCTTTCCCGGTTTATCGCTATAGTGGTACTGATAATAATAGTTGTAATGATAATAGGTGCCATAGCCTCGCGAGTATTTGACGCCGTTGAGTATAATACCGAGAAAATTGGCGCGGCCGCGTTCCAGCTTTTCACAGGCGTCGGCAACGATTTTCCAGTTGGTCTCGCCGAAACGCATGATCAACAACGACTGGTCGCAGTGCATGGCAAAGAGCACCGGATCGGTAACAATACCCATGGGCGGCGAGTCGATGATCAGGGTATCAAAATGGCGCTTGAGCTCTGTGATGGTCTCCTGCATCTTGCGGCTGGCGATCATCTCGGCCGGATTGGGGGGAATGGTTCCCGATGGTATAATCTTGAGATTGGACATGTGACTGTCATAGAGCACCTCGTCCAGGGTCATCTCCTCTTTGGCGAGATAATCGGTCAGTCCCGGACTTTTTGGCAGGCTGAATATGCTATTGAGACGCGGTTTGCGCAGGTCACCATCGACGAGCACCACCCGGTTGCCGAGCTCGGCCAGGGATATACCCAGATTGGCTGTATTGACGGTCTTTCCTTCACCCGGCACCGCGCTGGTGATCAGAATGGATTTCAGTTTTCGATCCACCGATGAAAACTGCAGATTGGTGCGCAGGGTGCGATAGTTATCCACCACCGGATCGCGCGGCTGTAAATTGGAGATAAGCTGGCTGCGATCGAGTTTTTTCTGATCCACCGGCCGATGGTTGTTGCCGGTGAGTTTCTGTTTGAGCTTTAAGGGTGGACCGGGGAATTTGAACACCGGTATGCTGCCGATGAGCGGTTTGTTCAATAATTTTTCCACCTCATCCGGCGATTTGATGGTATTGTCGAGCAACTCCATCACAAAGGCAACGCCGAATCCGGCCGCCAGTCCCAGCATCAGCGCCAGAATCATGGTGCGGGTGAGGCTGCGCTGAATCGGATTTTTCGGAATAGAGGGGTAATCGATAAACCTGACGCCGCCGGTGCCGGTAGCGGCTTTTATGTTGGCCTCTTCGCCGCGCTCGACGAGAAAAGTATAGAGATTCTCATAAACATTTTTCTGCCGCTGCAGGCGCGCCAGCTCGATGCCGTGTTCGAGCATTTGCGGATTTTTGTCGCGATAACTGGCCAGCATGCGCTCATACTGGCGCTCGCGGTTGCGCAATATATAAAGATTGAGCTCTTCCTCGATCTTTTTCTCCTGCAGCTGCTGCCACAGCGATTCATCCATTTTGGAAACCGGCTTTTCCGCATCCCGGGTCTGCTGTAATACCACCTGATAGTACTCGTCTCGTTTGCGCTCGATTTCAGCCTGTTTTTCCCTGACCTGAAACGACGCTTCGCCATAGCCTTCGGTCAGCTCGACTTTTTCCTCTTCCAGCTGGTTCAATTCGCGCTTGATCTGATTCAGCACCGCTGAGTCCAGTGAGCGGGCACCACTCGCTTCGTTGCTCTGGCCGCGCAGAGTTTCCAGATCCTGCAAGCGCCGGTTATAGGTAGCAAGCGTTGCATCGGCAAGCTCGCGCTGGGTTTGCACCTCGGCCAGCTTGTTTTCCAGCTCCATCAATCGCTGCATGATGCCCGATTGTGGATTCTCCAGCATGATATTAAAGTTGGTACGGCGCTCGAAGTCCTGCAGAGCACGCTCGGCGCCTTCCAGCTTTTCCTGCGCCATCTCTTTCTGGCGGCTGACGAACTGAATGGTATTGGATGCCTCTTCCTGCTCTACGTCGCGACAGCGATCCTTGAATTCATCTGCTATAAGGGTGGCCAGACGGTATACCACCAGCGGATCCTCGGCAATGGTGGACATGCGAATCAGGTCGGAATATTCAGCCGCGTGCAACGTGACTTTGCTGCGAACAATTTTAGCGACTCGCTCATCGGTGAGATAATCAAAGACAGCAAGCACACTATCCTCCTGCACCCTTCTCAATACCGATTTTACCAGCATCTGGCTGCGCAATAACACCTGGTAAAATTCTATCGGCCGGGTCTGATAAAAGTAGGGATAGGGCATTCGCGATCCCGTGCCGAAACTGTTCATCGCCTGATTTTCAATGACAAAAGTGGAAACCGCACGGTATTCATCCGGTTGCAACGCCTTGTGTAGCGTAACGGATGTAAATATGAGCAAACATAAAATAATAATCACCCATTTACGCCGAAAAAAGAAATCGATATAATCCTGAAGATTCAGACTCTGTAATTGTGATGGTGTCGGTTCTTGTACCATGAATAATCTCGTTTTGTTTTTAGGCTTGATCTAGCTGGTTAACCTAACGCCCCGGCTGCAAAAATGTCCCGTTATTTCTCCACGGGCTAATCGCAAAGTGTGCTTGTTTGTAATAAATAGAAAGCGTTATTGCAGACGCGTCAATTCTGCAGGCGCTCCAAATACCAGGCCAGAATAAGTACGGAACTGATATCCCTGACAACCCCGATAATTGTTTTATAGATATTGATATCGGATTTTTTCGGAATAACGATAATATCCCCGGCCTTGACCACAGGCAGCTGATAATAATCGTTGGTGGTAAAAATCTTTTCCAGATCAATTTTAAATTCATACGACTTTTTTCGCGCCGGCGAGATGTAACGCACCTTGGAAAGTTTGGCCTTCTCGGTGGGGCCACCGGCCTGTAGAATCATATCCAGCAATGTCGCGCCCATAAAGGCGTCATAGGTGCCGGGATTATTGACTTCGCCGATGACCTTGACCGAGCTCAGCAGCGGATTGCCGGTAACCAATACGATATCCCTGGGCTGTAAAGTGGGGTTGTACTTCATATCGCCTTCCAGAACAAAGCGCTCCAGATTGTAGGTCTCGGTGGTCATGCGGTTGTTGCGCTCGCGCAATACGCTGATTTGCTGCGTTCGCGCTCCGGGCAGAAACCCGCCACCGGCACTAATCGCCGCCTGTAAGGTCGATTTTAACGGCAACTGCTTTTGTCCCGGACTCTGTACCATGCCGAGAACGCTTACCAACATGGTGGTGCTTTCGGTAAAATTGATGGTGACCACCGGATAGGAGTCGAGATAACGCGAGAGCTGGGCGACGATAATCTCCCGCAGCCGTTCGACCGTCAAACCGTTCACCGGCAGGCTCTGCATAAATGGGAAATCGATCTGACCGTTTTCACCCACCTTGACCGTCCGGCTCAACTCCTGGTGACCGTAGACGACGATCTGCAGGGCATCGCCCGGTTGAATCTTGCGATCCTGGGCATAAAGCCGGGGAAGCGCAATAACAAGCACCAAAATGAAAAATAATCGTAAATGTGTCATGAGCATACCTGTATTATGTGGAACAACGCAATCTATGTGGCCGGGCAAAGGAAGCAACCCCTGAAATAAACAATATTAAAAGATCATTATCTTTTCACAAAATTACAAGCTTTTTTTGTTCCTCGTGAATGTCTTCGGGCCGGAATTCTGTCAATATACAGCTCCGCCCAGTCACTTCATACCCTATAAGCGACGGGATCAATGGACCCTGAGAACAGGTCCGCTGCTGCTGTTGAAATGCGGTATCGCTTATAATCTGTTTATCATCACCTGATGCACTTTCTTACCTGCCGCCTCTCTTCGATTGTATCAAGTGCACTTTCCATAAATAAAAGATGTAACGGTCCCATGCTAATATTCTCATCTGCCCTGTTGCGGATCACAGCTCCTTCATAACCTGAAAACGTCCTAACCTATAAAAAATTAATGATAAATCAAATAAAAATTCAGTTCTCTTTATTTGGTAAGATAAATGTCTCCATCTTTAAAATCAACTTTTTCTATATTCTCTTCCCACTCGATGTCTTGAGGACAAACGAGGTAAAAGCGGTCCGAACAGTCGAACCAAATCAGAGCCCTGTAATCATATTGCGACGACCGCTTTGGCGCCACGTGCCGCAGCGGCAAGCGGTGAACGCAAATATCACCATAAAGCCAAAACGGTTCCGGGTCGCTGGTCAAAATTTCATCCGCCTTAAGATATTGCATGGCATAGTTCAGCGTTTCGCTCTGCTTCCAGCGATCATCGGCATAATAGAGCGATCGCTGTTGCAGCTGAAAAAAGGCCACCCCACCCTTGGCGATGATCCACACCGCCCAGAGCAAAAAGAGTCCTTTGATGAAAACCCGTTTTCGCGAACCTCCCTCATGCGTCCATCTGAGAACGCAAACCGCCATCATCAGCAGCAGAAAGATCAAGGGCGAAAACATACGCCCATCCAGAGAAACCGGAGCGCTGTAGGTGCGCAGGATGAGCATGGTAAAGGCATAGCCCGCCATGATCAACAAAGAGCCCGTATAGATCAGGTCGTGCAGCTTTTGTTCGATAAAAACAGAACGATACCTGAAAACGACAGGCACCACAACAGCTGTCAGCGGAACAATCACAAGCCAGGCCATATTCTGCGGTGCGGCAAAGAATCCGAGCAGAATCTTCCAGCCGTTCAGCAATATAACCCAGGCATTGGAAATCAGCAAGCGGTTGCCGCCGGTACCTTCATCAAAGAGTCCGCTGCCGACGTATATATTTCGCAAATACCAGAGCAAAAAAGGAGCCAGGGCGAGAACCGAGATCAGAACGCTGTGGCCGAAACTGCGCTTCCAGCCGATCCGCTTGCCCTGCAAAAAAACCAGCAACACCAGGCCGGGCAAAAAGCCCAAAAAGGCAAAGCGCAACAGCATGGCAATGCCGAGCAAACCGCCGATCAATAACGCCGGTCGCCGCGCCGGTTTGTAAAGAAACGTGATTATCAAATGCAGTAAAACCAGCAAGACCACCCAGGCCACCGGCTCGGTGAGAATGGAACCGCTGTGCTTGAGAATGATCGGGTGCAGACCAATAACGAGCTGGGCTGTAACGGCATAAAGCCGCGATCCGGAAAGGCGATAAACCAGCAAAAAAATCAGCAAGAGCATGAAAAAATAACTCAACAGCGTCCACATTTGGGCTGCGGTCATCCAGTGCAGCCCCGGTGCCATGGGTAAAGCCAGCATCCAGCCGAAAATGGGCGCCCAATGCGTGTTCGGCCGCAAATCGCCCTCACAGCCGAGCATGGAAATACCGTTCCCCTGCAGAACATTTTGCGCCATATTGATATATTTTACGCTGTCGGAGGTGACCGCCATACCATCGCATATCAGCGGATACAATACCAGCAAAGAGAGCAATAAAGAGACGAAAATCGCAAGAGACCAGAAAGCACGGGATTTTGTTGGTTGATATAACATCAGCTCGATAACTTTAGATTCATAATCCAAATCACTCTTGTCCAAAATAGAAACAGTCGCTGATAATTCTCACGAGGCGCAAAAGCCGCAAAGAATAGTTTTTAGATTAAAGTATTTAATGAATCCAAATAGTAATGTAAAGGCAATTTATTGCAATTGCGTAAAATTTCGATCCATCCAAAGCGGATAAAACAACTTGTCCTCAGGAAATAAATAGGAAAATAGAATAATTGACTGAATCTCAAAGAAATGAAGTGTATGGGGAAAATCCGTCCAAAAGCAGCCTAAACAAAAAAAGCCCTTCCTCTGAAGGGCTTGTAGTGCTCCGGTGGTAGGACTTGAACCTACAACCTAGTGGTTAACAGCCACCCGCTCTGCCGATTGAGCTACACCGGAATTTTTTTACAGAATTAAAATATATTTATTTTTATCAAAAATGTCAATCTTTTTTTTCTCCCAACCCGGCAAACAGATTATATTTAATGATACACCAAATCGCCTGTACGCCGTCTTTCCAGTTGATTTTTTTGCCTTCATTATAGGTCCGGCCGCTGTAGGAAATACCGACCTCGTAGACGCGCACATTGTCGCGTCTGGCCAGATGCGCCACCTTGGCGGTGATTTCCGGCTCAAAGCCGAAACGGTTCTCCCTGATGTGAACCTGATCGATAATCTCTTTTCTGAACAATTTATAACAGGTTTCCATATCGGTTAAGTTGAGATTGGTCAGCATATTAGACAGCGATGTCAAAAAGCGGTTGCCCACCGAATGCCAGTAATAGAGCACCCGGTGGCTGCCGGCGGAAAGAAAACGAGAGCCATAAACCACATCGGCTTTGCCCTCCAGCACCGGCTTGAGCAGCAACATATAATCATTGGGATCGTATTCCAGGTCGGCATCCTGTACGACGACCATATCGCCGTTTGCCGCCGCAAAGCCGTCGCGCAAAGCGGCGCCTTTGCCCATGTTGTTTTCGTGCACCCTGAGAACATGAATGCGGTTTCTCTGTAAAAGCGATTCCGCCACCTGGCGGGTGCCGTCGCTGGAACAATCGTCCACCACAACGATTTCCTTTTCGATGCCATGGACTCTGAGGTCAACGGCATGAACGGCATCGACCAGCGCTTCCAAAGTCTCTTTTTCATTATAAGCGGGGATAACGATACTGAGTGTCTGCATTTCATTCCTCTCTCTCGGCAATACAAAGCAAGTTCTTTCCAAACGGGGGTCTGATCTTTTTCTCAATACGCCGGATCAGCGGCACCGCAAAGCGGTCATAGCGCTGCGCCTGGGCGGCATCAAAGCGTTTCTGCTTTAACAAACGGCCGACCACAAACCAGGGTAACACCCCCGGCGCATCGAAATAGTGCAGACGCTTGATGGTAAACCCGGCTGTTTTCACCACCCCGGCCAGCCGGCCATATGAATAGCGCTGCACATGCTCACAAAGCATATCCAGCGACCCGTAAAGCCACGCCCCGGCCGGAACAAAGAGAAGCAAATGACCGCCGGGCTTTAACAGAGAGCGCAATATCTTTAACATGCCGACATCATCGTCAACATGCTCGAGCACATTGACCAAAAGCACCGCATCAAAATGGTGCGCTGGCAACACATTGGGGCGCTGTTGTATCGCCACTTCGAGATATTGACAAATAATCCCGACATGCCGGCGTCCGGCAAAGCGATTTTGCAATATCCGGGTTAAATTGAGCGCCGGTTCGAGCAGAACCGCTTTCTCCACACGGTCGACATAGAGCCGGCTGATATTGCCGGTGCCGGCCCCGACTTCCAGGACGGTTCCTTTCAGAAACGGCTCGAAAGCCTCCATAATCCAGTTTTGATAATTCTTAAGGTCAGCAAGTGCTTCGAGATCCTGACCCTCATAAGCTGTAATTCCAGCGTTCGGCATCATCTCTCTGTTTAGGTAAATTGCTTTTTTGAAAACAGAATGAACAGCATTTCTAAAAGCTGCCTGGTTATATATACAACAAGAATGAAAAAATACGGATTTATTTTTTAACAGTCAATCCCGATGCAATGCACGTGTGGAAACGATGCGGCTGTTTACTCAGAACGAAAGCGAAAAGCCAAAGGAGGGTACAAAGGGCATCATGTAGATGGCGGTTTTATAGGCTTTGCCGCCGCTTGCGCCTCTGCGCTCGAAATCCCATTCATTGGAATAGACGTTGGGGCGATTCAGCACATTGACCAAATCGATATAGGCCGAAAGCTTGTAGCTTTTGAAGGCTTTTTCCCAGGCCAGGCGTATATCAAAGCGGGCATAAAAGGGCAGGCGTTGGGAATTCTTCAATGCCCGCACTGTCATCCAGTCCTGCAGATAGTTTTCATTGGAATTTTCCGCCCGCTGCAGGCCGACAATGGGCGTATAGGGCAAGCCGCTGCCGTATCGCCAGGACAAGGCGACGATAAAGCCGTCATAGAGACGAAAATCAGTGCCGACATCGATGCGGTGCGGCTGATCGTAATCAAAATAGATCCATTGCGATTGTCCGGCGCGACGGTATTTAGCTTCGCTAAAGGCGTAATAGAGCCAAAAGCCGAATCGGTCCCGTTCCTGCCGAACTTTTTGCAAAGAGAATTCAATCCCCTGTGCCAGACCGTCGCCGTCATTTTCCGGCACAAAAGAGGAAAAATCCACCGGCACCAGTAAATTTTGCATGCGTTTGTGATAGAGCTCGACCTTGAGCCGCCACTCTTCCGCCGGCTTGAACTCGACGCCGGCTATGTGATGCACGGATTCTTCCGCCCCCAGCTGCGCCGGATTGGCGGTAATGTCAAGCGGTTCACCGCGGGAAATAATCGTCGTCAGATCGGGAAACTGCGAATAAAGCCCGCTGCTGAGCCAAAAGGTAAACTGATCGGACAATCCCAAAATGAGTTTGCTTCTCGGGCTCCATAGGGTCTCGTCGTACAACGTCGAATAGTCATAACGGACGCCGAGGGTGTATTCGAGCCATCGCCCGGATCGAAACCGCATCTGCCCATAGGTTCCCAGAGAGGTCATGTCGACGCTATAGCCGAGGCTGTCCGGCAGATTGACATAGTTGCGCCATTCAATGCGGGATTCGATTTGATCCTTGCTCGGATTAACGGTGAATCCGCTTTTCAGCCGCAGCCAGGACCAGGGATAATAATGCACATCACCGCGAATCGACCAGCGCTTGACGATATAATTGAGCCGGGCATAAAAATTGTAATTCTGGGTATCGTACATATCGAGCGAGTTGTTGTCATAATAGTATCCGAACAACAGATTGGTCGCCAGTTTATGGCTGTGAATGATGCTGTTTCTCAGGCCGACAATGGAGCCGCGGCCGTCGTTGAGCAGATCAAATTTTTCGTTCTCAAAGTCATAGAGCCGGGCGCCTTCTCCCAGCTGGGTATAAAAGGCGATCAGCTTGTTGTCCGGTTCCAGGTCATAGCTCAAACGGGCGTTGAGATCGTAATAAAAGGGAAAGACCGTGCGTTCACCGATAATTTGGTTGGCCACCAGATCGTAAAAGCTGCGTCGTGCCGCCAACAACCAGGAGCCATCGCCGCCGGCCAGGGGTCCTTCCGCACAGAGCCGTGCCGTCAGCAACGAAGCCGACGTCTTGAGCTGAAATCGTTCACGGTTGCCGTCACGGCTGATGATCCGCATCATACCGGACATTTTATTGCCATAATCGACTTCAAATCCGCCCGGCGCCAGATCGATGGATTGCACCACATCCGGATTGACCAGCGATAAACCGCCGCCCATGACCACAAAAAGCCGGGACGGGGTCATGATTTCAATGCCGTCATAGAGAACCAGATTCTGGTCCGGACTGCCGCCGCGTATGTAGAGATGCGTGTTCATATCATTGTGACTGGAAACGCTGGGAAGCTGCGCCAGCGAGCGGTAGGCATCATCAAAGGTACCGACTTGTTGGCTGATCATGCGCGGTGAGATGATATCGTGTCCCGCCATCGAACGCTCGTGGTCGAGCAAGAGGGTCGACCGGTGGGCGGAGACCTGAACGCCGCCGAGCTCCAAAACCCTGGGCACCAGCTTTATACGGAGGGTTCGGATTTGTCCGGCAACCAGTGTTAAATCTTCGATATAGAGGTCCTTGTACCCCATGACGGTTACCGCCAGATTATAAGAGCCGGGCGGAATATTTTTAATTTTAAACAATCCCTTTTCATCGCTCGCCGTTCCCATGGTGGTTTGATCGAAAAACACATTGGCAAAGGGAAGCGCCTTGCCGCTTTCCTTGTCGAGTACAATCCCGGCGATAATGGCGTTTTTCGCCGCCGAAGAGGCTGATAATGCGGCAAAAGCAAACAATATGATAAAAAAACAGCTCTTTTTCATAAACAATTATTCCTGTCCGTCCAGTAAGATATAAACCGATGATCTGAATATGCTGCCGTCGCGGGTAAACAAAATCGAGGAGCGGTCAGCCGTCCATCGCGGCATATTGCCGTCCCGTGCAATACAGCTTTTTTTATAGGTTTTCAGGGAAAACAGATAGATATCCGTGCCGTTGCGAAAGGAGAGTTGCGGGCCCATTTCATCGGCCAGCCCTGCCGGTGGCTTTGTTAGCTCGGGCCAGGAACCGCTGAGATAATTGGTGGCCAGCAGCCGCTGCGCGTTGGTTTGCGTATGCCAGGCGTAGATTTTGTTTTGACCGTTCTGTTCCGCTGCAAAAACAATCTCGGAACCGTCCAGCGACCAGCAAAGGCCGGAAACCTTACCGGTGATCCCTGGCGGATAAACGGGTACCGGATTATCCACGGAGGTGACCGCCAGGCGTTGATCATGGATAAAGGCAATCTGACCATCATTCGGCGACCAGCGCGGATACCAGTCGTCTTTATCGCTTTGGATGAGAATATCGGTTTGTCCGCTTTCAAGGTGCATCAGCATAATATCCAGCGTTTGCGTCTTTTTACAAAAGAGCAAATGCCTGCCGTCACGGGAATAGTCGGGAAAGGCAAGACCCTGAGCGTGACGATAGAGTTCTTTGCTCGTTTCGCTTTTTTGGTCGAATTCGCGCAGCGATTCTCCTGCAAGCTTGTCACCCGGCTCTGCGTCCAAAACGGATTGACCGGTGGTCACAAAGACCACTTTGTTTTCCAGCGGATGCGACTGGGGATACAGATTAATCAGGCCATTATTGTGAACCAGCTCCTCACCGCGCCAGGTCATCACCGGGCCGGTGGTCATGGGTTCGCTGCAATAAAGCAAGACAATGCAAGCAGACCATAAAATTGTGTATACTTTTTTCATTCTGTCCAAACTGTTGGTTAAAGCAAAACCGGGATTATTCTCATGTAAAATGCAATTGATATGCCAAAAAATTGTGACACCTGTCCCGAAAAATTGACATTTTGCCGCAGCCCGCAGCCCGACGGTGGATATATAATTGACTGATTAATTTGAACTTGCGAGAAAAGCAAAAAGAGGGTGACTTTATAATCGAAAGGACAAAGCCATAAACAAAATTTCAATGGGACAAAAGTGTCTTACAGTGTGACATTTGCGGGCTAGCGGACACCTGTTTTGCTATTGCAGGTCAAATGATCCGCAAGCTCCGGATGCCGGCGGATCAGGGAAGCGACAAAACAATTGTGTGCGTGCGGATGCCGGTTGAAGATTAAAATGCCGGTGCTTAGAATAATTTTCTGAAAAGCAGAACAAGTATCATTAAAGGCAACAAGGGTAAAATTCTCGGTCGGCAAAACAAATAAAAGATTATCCGTCAATGTCAATTTCTCTTCCAGTATGGCGTTCTGATCATAATAGACCGGCATCTGAACCGCCACATCGAAATCACTATAGGATTCGTAAGGCGTGTGATCGAGGGGGGAAAATATATAGGCAAAGAAAATTTCTGGTCGCGCTTGAAAACAATTGCTGATTTTACCAAAGAGCTCTTTCCGGCTGTATCCCCGGGGTATTCTCATTTTGTTCTCCTTTGCTCAAAGATGCGCCAACCCTGTGCTGCAAAAAGGATCGTAAACGAGATTAAAACCACTCAAAATTTAAGAATAACCTGACTTTGCAATGCTAATGCTGTATCGAGGTGCGGTTTCGGTGTCGGATAGGCTTGGGAAAGAATTCTACTCATACGCCAATGCTGCTTGATAGACAGATTCCAATAATCCGGGACCCAGTTTGCGATGGACCCTGATCGCTAAACCGATCACTTTATTAGAAAGCTCTTCAATATCCATTGCAGCCATCAGATTATTCTTTTTTTTCCTTCGCGACCTTTGCGGTTTCATAACCGCTATTGCTGCGGCTGTTCCTGCAGCAATTTTTGAATCTTTTCAAAAAGATCCTTGACCTCTGTCGAATCCAGCTCTTTGTCCTGAAAGCTGGTCTGAAAATCATGGGCGATGGTGGAGATTTCTTCCTCGCTGATCTCGCCGGACTGTAATTTCTGCGAAAATTCGTTCAAAACCGCTTTGGCGCTGTCGGCAGGAATGGTTTGCGGCAGGTTACTGACCATTTGCGCCTGCACCACTTCCATGCTCTTTTCAATGGCAAATTTGGCAATCTTTTCCTTTTGTGTACAAATGAAAATCCCGGCAATGACGACAAGAATCACAACAACCAATAAAACAATCAACAGTACCTTTTTCATCTCAGCCTCCAACATTGGTTAATATCTGCATTTATGATGTCACTGAGAAAATACGGCTTTTTCCATTCTCGCTCAAGTGAAAAATCGATTTCTGACATCTCTTTTTGCCGACGCCTCAATCGAGGAGGAGTGATGCCGGCTGCAGACACAAAGAACCAATGCTCAAAGCAGCCGACATCACCATATTGAGGAGAGAGAACCTGGCAAAGGCTTCTATAGTAATATGACTGCAGCGAATGAAAACGTTACAAAAGAATTGCAATGTTTTATGTTTTTTTGTAACGTTTATGGGGTTTGATGTCATATTTATACAGAGGGGCGCCGGGACGGTAACAAAAGCATAGCATCTGGGATAAACATGGCACCGGCATGGAAAATGCAAAATTCAAAATATTTATGCAACTGTTGCTCGATAACGATCGCGAATCCTGGAATACCTGCAGGTTTGTCCTGAAAAGAAGTATTGGCCACTTTTTAGCTGCAAAAACAAACAGCGCAGAAGAAATGGATCTCGTTTTCCAGGACGTCATGATCACCCTGCATCACTTGTTGCCGACCTGTCATTTTACCGGGTTTGGCAAATTAAAATCCTTTGTCATCGCCATTGCGGACAGAAAATTCAGGGAACTGCGCCGCAACCAGAGCAATGCGCTCAAGTTCGTTTCCCTCGATACCCTGCAGCAGACGTCGTACATTCAATTGATCAACCGGGATGAACAACGGCTCGACGAGCAATATCTGCTTGAACAGATCGCGAACCATCTCGATGAAAGAGAACGCCATATACTTTTCGCCTTTTATTGTTATGGAGAAAAGCTCGGCGAAATCGCCATACGGCTCGATATCAGCGTTGAAAACTGCCGGGTGATCAAACACCGGGCTCTGAAAAAATTAACTTTACTCGTGGCGGAATATAAAAATGACTGATCAGGAAATAAACAACAAACAAATCATCGATAACTATATCCTCGACCGTCTCGACAACCGGCAAAGAGAGGCCTTTGAAGCGCATCTTTTATTTTGCCAATCCTGCCGCAAGCGCCTGGCCGAGCGCGAAGGTATTGTTTATATGCTGCGACAAACGGCAGCAAAAGAGACCTCTTGTTTAAATCAACATATTGACCATGGCGGTAACGGCCGGTATAGCGGGCAAACAAACAGACCGATGACCGATAAAACAGTGAACTTTTATCGTATGGCCGATCTCATAACCAAATATGCAGCTATCTTGCTCCTGGGAATCGGAACCGGGTTTTTACTGTGGATTCTATGGATCGGCGCCGTGCCGAATGCCTCCGACAAATCCGGTAGGCTTGACGTCCTTCCGGATGAAATGGCCGGCCATGAAAACAACAGGGCGCTATCCGCCGATCTGCTTGCCTGGGCGGCGATACAGGAAGAAAACCCGTATCTGGAAGACTTTATGAACAACACAACGCGCTCGCTTTACCGGGTTGATATCACCTCGCCGACAAACGGCCGGTTTTTCTTTCAGCCCAAAATCCCCTTTAGCGGTACCATCCGCATAATAAAACCAACAGAGCTGCAGATTAAAATCTATGACAACAATATAGACCGCTATATTTTGGATCAGCCGCTGGACAGCTTGATGCTGGCGGGAACA
>CAZSOP010000040.1:0-15085 GCA_964608385.1 uncultured Cytophagia bacterium | reverse complement strand
GTCCTCCGGCGGCATTGTGATCGTGAAACTGAACACGGATCCGAATCCGCCGACCGATCCGGGCGGCGGCGGCGGCGGAACCACCTGTACCGGCGGCGCCACGGTGGCCCCGTATGGCGACCACTGGGTGCTGAGCAGCGATGGCGGAAATTGTGATGATGCCTGTGACACGCTGACAAATTGTAAGTATGATACAAGCAGAGCGGATACGGCCTCTGGTGGAAACCAAAATGCTGGTGCTTGTAACGCGTTAATTATCGGGATCATTGGCGGCTCTGCAGGCCAAGGTACAGACAACACCGGTGGGTATTTTGGTTGCTATTTGTTTGGAGGCACAACGTATTCACATGCTATTGCTATTCCTGGGGGGGGAGTCAACATTAATGGTGGTCAGGTCGCCTGTCCGTGCACGGATTTATAAACGGTTTCCTGTTGTTGCCCGGGGTCATTTTTGACAGCGATGTACTCAACCCTGAACGAGACCATCCCCCGGTCTTGTTCAGGGTTTTTCGTGTGTGCATGGCGTAACGCGGGAGACGCATGACAAAACCCAGACTGGCTGGCAAGCAGTTCCCCCAGTGGACGAAAGAGATTTCGGCCCGCCGGGGCTGGTGCGATCTGCGGATCGGGGAGGTCTGGCGCTATCGCGATTTGATCCTGCTGTTTGTGTGGCGGGATTTTGTCAAGATTTATAAACAAACGATTTTAGGCCCGCTGTGGTACCTGATTCAACCGCTGTTGACCACGCTGATGATGACGGTCATTTTCGGGCGCGTGGCCCAAATCTCCACCGACGAAGTTCCGCCTGTCCTGTTTTACATGTCTGGCACAGTGGTATGGAGTTATTTTGCCAATTGTGTCGTCAATACCTCCGAGACCTTTATTGCTAACGCCCAGATGTTTGGGAAAGTCTATTTCCCGCGTTTGACTGTTCCGATTTCCATTGTGATCAGCAATTTGATCGCCTTTGCGCTGCAGCTGGCCTTTTTTATCCTCTTTTGCGTGTACTACGGGGCTGCCGGGGCGCAAGTCGCGCCGACCGAATGGCTGGGCTACCTTCCGCTGTTGGTGCTGCACATGGCCCTGTTGGGGTTAGGCGTGGGGATTATCATTTCCGCGTTAACCACCAAATACCGCGATCTCAAGTTTCTGACCAGCTTTGGCGTGCAGTTGTGGATGTATGCCACGCCGGTGGTGTATCCGCTGTCTATTGTTCCGACTCGCTTAAAATGGGTGATTGCGCTAAACCCGATGACGTCAATTGTAGAAACCTTTCGCCATGCTTTTTTGGGGGCGGGACGGGTTGACCTGCGGCTGCAGGGGGTGAGTTTGCTCATTACGGCGGGGATTGTCTTTATCGGGATTGTGCTGTTTACTCATATTGAAAAAAGTTTTATGGACACAGTCTGATGAGTGACGTTGTTATTCGGGTGGAGCAGGTCTCAAAGAGTTATCAATACGGAACGATCAGCCATGGCACGCTCTATAAAGATTTTCAAAGCTGGTGGGCGCGATTGCGAGGGCGAGAAGACCCCAATGCGAAGATTGTCGAACGACACCGGGCCGGAAAATCGGGAGAACGCTTCTGGGCGCTGCACGAGATTTCGTTTGATGTCTGCCAGGGCCAAATTGTCGGCATTATCGGGAAGAATGGCGCTGGCAAATCTACGTTGCTCAAAATTTTGTCTGAGATTACGACGCCAACTAGCGGACGGATTAAACTCAAAGGACGGGTGGGGAGTCTCTTAGAAGTAGGCACGGGGTTTCATCCCGAATTAACCGGACGCGAGAATGTCTTTCTGAATGGGGCGATTTTGGGGATGAACAAAGCTGAAATCAGGAAGAAATTTGATGAAATTGTGGCCTTTGCAGAAATAGAGGAATTTATTGATACCCCGGTCAAGCGCTATTCTTCGGGAATGCACGTGCGGTTGGCCTTTGCGATTGCCGCCCACCTGGAGCCGGAAATTTTGCTGGTAGACGAAGTGTTAGCTGTCGGGGATGTCCAGTTTCAGCGACGATGTCTAGGAAAAATGGAAGAGGTTTCGACCCAGGAAGGGCGGACCGTGCTGTTTGTCAGTCATAACATGTCAACTATTCAGGCTTTGTGTCAACGGGCTTTGTTAATCGAAAACGGCCGGATTGCAGCGGAAGGACATTCAGAAGCTGTTGTCCGACAATATTTAGACAGCTTGCAGTCCACCACTGGCGCTCTCGAGCATGTGCGGAGTTCGGACGGAACATTTCAGATTGAACGCGTTGTCCTCAAAGATGACAACGGACAGGTTTCAACGGTTTTTATGGCGGGCATGTCGCTTACTATAGACATTGTGTATGCTGCCCAGAGACCGATATTTCGGCCCTATCTATGGATCGGGGTCGAGAGTCAATTCGGCTCGTTATTTGCAGCCAATATGCTCCTGGATGGCATACGTCCTGAGCGGCTTGAGGGCCATGGACAAATTCGCTGTATATTTCATCATTTACCCCTGCTCCCGCAGCAAAACTATATCGTCAGAATGGGAATGCGCGAGGCCGATGGGAGGACGCACCTGATTCATGCAACCGAAGTCGCCCATTTTACAGTGACCGGGGCTGCGGAAGACATCGGGCTAACCGGCGAATTCGCCGAATCGCTAATGGGAACGGCAACCCCTGTGTTAATTCCGTACACCTGGGAATTCTCTGATGGAAGGTCAGTGTCGTTTCAGCCTTTCACTCAAGAACCTCCTCTGGACAAATCATGAATTGGAACGATTCTACAATTTTGATCACGGGCGGGACCGGCTCGTTTGGGAAAGAATTTACCCGGGTCATGTTGGACGCCTATCATCCTGGTAAACTGATTATTTTCAGCCGAGATGAATTGAAACAACATGAGATGCGGATGGCCGGTTTTGACGCTCCTAATTTACGCTATTTTATCGGGGATGTCAGAGACCTGAGCCGGTTACGTCGCGCGATGCAGGAAGTGGATCTGGTGGTACACGCGGCCGCGTTAAAGCAAGTACCCGCCTGTGAGTATAATCCGATTGAGGCGGTGCTCACCAATGTCATGGGAGCGCGGAATGTGATTGAGGCCGCCTTAGATATGGGCGTTAAAAAGGTCCTGGCGTTGAGTACGGATAAAGCGGTGAATCCGGTCAATCTGTATGGAGCGACCAAGCTGTGTGCGGAAAAGTTGTTTGTCCAGAGTAATTCGTATTCAGGGGCTGGCGGGACCCGGATTAGCTGCGTGCGCTATGGGAATGTTGTCGGCAGCCGGGGCAGTGTGATTCCCCTTTTTTTGGAACAGCGCAAGCAGGGGAGAATTACGGTCACCGACCCGCGCATGACGCGTTTTTGGTTAACGATCAACCAGGGAGTGCGCTTTGTACTCAACTGCATTGAACGCATGCACGGCGGCGAGGTCTTTGTGCCCAAGATCCCGAGCATGAAAATCCTCGATCTGGTCAAGACGCTGGCGCCCGATTGCGAGATTGGCTATATCGGCATTCGCCCGGGCGAAAAGATTCATGAAAGCCTGATTTCCGAGCATGAAGCCCATCATACCGTAGATGTGGGCGATATGTTTGTCATTCGTCCTTTACACCCCTGGTGGGACCCGGCGCATTGGGCCGAAGGGCAATATTTGGAAGATGGACGCCAATATACCAGCGACACCAATGCTGACTGGCTATCCCGCGATGATCTGCAAGTACTTGTCCAGGAATTAATCAATGCCAACAAGTTCTGAAACACTTGCCCTTGAAGGCGGCGCGCCGGTCAGAGCGACAAAATTGTCGTACGGCCGGCAATGGATTGATGAAACCGATATCCTGGCTGTGACCGAGGTGTTAGGCTCAGATTGGTTGACAACCGGCCCTACAGTGCAAGCCTTTGAGCAGGCGTTTGCCGATTTTGTGGGGATGCCGTATGCCGTGGCGGTGAGTAATGGCACGGCCGCCCTGCACGCCGCTATGTACGCGATTGAGATCGGCCCGGGCGATGAGGTGATCGTTCCTCCCCTGACGTTTGCAGCCAGCGCCAATTGTGTCGTGTTTCAGGGCGCCACGCCGGTGTTTGCCGATGTTGATCCGGAGACCCTGCTGCTCGCTCCCCAGCAGGTCGAACGCCATATTACGTCGCGCACCAAAGCCATCATCGCGGTAGATTATACCGGCCACGCCTGTGACTATGATGCGCTTCACGCGCTCGCTGACCGTTATGGTCTCATCGTGGTCGCGGATGCTTGTCATGCGCTGGGGGGAGCGTATCGAGGCCGGCCGGTCGGCTCGCTGGCGCATTTGAATACGTTTAGCTTTCACCCTGTCAAGCATTTGACCACCGGGGAGGGGGGAATGATTACGACCGAGAACCCGGAATTCGCCAGACGAATGCGCCTGTTTCGAAATCATGGGATTACCAGCGACCATCATCAACGAGAGGCCCGGGGAGCCTGGTTTTACGAAATGGTTGATCTGGGATATAATTACCGGATTACTGATGTCCAGTGTGCCCTGGGGTTGAGTCAACTGCGGAAATTACCGCAATGGGTGACGCGCCGTCAGCAGATCGCTCGGCAGTATCATACGGCTTTTCGTGAACTTCCGGCGCTGCGCCCCTTATCGGTCCGCCCGGAGGTCACTCATGCTTATCATCTGTATGTAGTTCGTCTGGTGCAAGAAGTCCTCTCAGCCCCGCGCAATGTCATCTTCAAAGCCTTACTCGCGGAAGGGATTGGGGTCAATGTCCATTACATTCCGGTCCACTTGCACCCGTTTTACAAAACCCATTTTTCGACGACTGTGGGAATGTGTCCGGTGGCGGAAGCGGCGTATGACTGCCTGCTGACCCTCCCGCTCTTTCCCGCGATGACTGATCGAGACAGCGGCGACGTGATCAGAGCAGCAAACAAAGTCTTGTCCGCGTATTATGTATCGTAGGTGTCCCGTGCACTCCTGCTTTACATGGGAGTTTTCATCATGAACGTGCATTCACCCGACACAATGAAAGCGGGTGGCGTATTGTACCGGCCAACATCCTTGTTGGCCGAACCATGCTGCGAACAAGGATGTTGGCCGGTACAGGTATTTTCAAAACAGATATCATGAACCTGGGCTTACCCGGAACGATGAAATTTCAGGATTTCATATAATCAAGGATAAAAAAACCTTGCTTATGAGTAATCTCTGTAGTTTCAACGCAGCATGAAAAACGTAAACATCGTGGTTATTATTCAGGCTCGGATGGGCAGTACCCGATTGCCGGGAAAAGTGCTGAAACGATTAGCCGGACAGCCAATGTTAGTCAGAGTCGTCGAACGCTGTCAACGGGCGAGTACAGTGGGTGACGTGGTAGTTGCGACCACGACAAAATCGGACGATGACCCGATTGTCGAAGTATGCCGGCAGCAGCATTGGCCGTATGTTCGCGGCAGTGAAGCTGATGTGCTGGGACGCTATTATCAAGCCGCCAGTGTCTACCGGGCCGACGCCATTGTTCGAGTGACCTCAGATTGCCCCTTTAGTGACCCGGCGCTTGTTGATCGGCACGTGAATAATCTGTTGTCTTCCTGGAATACGGTTGATTTCGTCACCAATATGATACGCCAGACGTTTCCGCTGGGGCTGGCAGTTGAAGCCATGCCTCACGATGTTTTAGCGCGCATGGATCGGATGAGTACGACAGCGTATTTGCGCGAACACGTCACTACGCTGGCGTATGAAAAACCGGACTGGTTTTCTGTGGCCCACGTCTGCCATGATCGGGATCTGTCAGGAATGCGCTGGACCGTTGATACGCCCGAAGATTTTGAGTTTGCACGCCGCATCTACGAGTATTTCGGCCATGATCGGTTCTCCTGGCAAGAAGTCCTCTCGGTGGTAAAAGCACATCCGGAGTGGGAAGCCATAAATCGGCAGGAGCCGCAAACGGGGTAGCGCATGACTGCAAAGCGGAAATTGATCTATATCCGAGCCGATGCCAGTACCCAGATCGGAACAGGCCACGTCATGCGCTGTTTAAGCCTGGCGGATGAATTGAAACGCTGGAATATGGACGTTCGCTTTCTTTGTCGCGCAGAAGCGGGGAATTTTTCTCACGTTATCGAACGGAGAGGTTTTCAGGTCACGACTTTGCCAGCCGGACTCAGTCAAGAACGTGAATTGGAAAGTGTGCATAAGATGCTCAGCCATGAAGGCCGACCGGCGGATTGGATATTGATTGATCACTATGGCCTTGACAAATACTATGAGTCGGAGATACGGAAGGCAGCCAAACAGGTCATGGTCATTGATGATCTGGCCGATAGACCTCATGACTGCGATGTGCTGCTCGATCAAAACCATCATCCCGGGCAAAACCGCTATCGTCAATTGATACCGGAAACGTGTGTGTCGCTCCTCGGGACTGACTATGCCCTGCTCCGCCCGCAATTCCGCGAGGCAAGACAGGCGATGGCGCGTCAATACGAGACGGTCAGCCGGCTGTTGGTTTTTATGGGAGGGGCAGACCTGCACAATGACACCGGCAAAGTCTTGCGGGCCTGGCAGATGTTGAAGCGGTCTGATATTGTGACAGACGTGATTATTGGCGGTTGCAATCCGCACGCCCCTGCAATTCAGGCCCTGGCAGCTCAGATTCCACAGGTCAGGTGTCATGGGCATGTGGACAATATGGCGGCATTAATGGTGCAAGCTGATATAGGAGTAGGCGCGGCCGGTTCGACTACCTGGGAACGCTGCTGTGTGGGCTTACCCGGCATCGTGATGATTCAGGCTGAAAATCAGCGGGCGATTGCAGAACATTTGGAAACCGCCGGGGTGGTAATGAATCTCGGATGGTCTGCTCAGGTCAATGAACAGGCCATCAAACACTCGTTAGAACAATTACTCCAGGATGTGAACCGACGCAAAGAAATGAGCGCGCGCGGACAACACCTTGTAGATGGTCGCGGCGCCGTGCGTGTGGCTGAATTTTTGACCCACTTCGGAGACACGGTATGATACACGAGATTTCCATCGGACAACGCCGGGTTGGCACAGCAACCCCTTGTTTTCTTGTGGCAGAAATTGGTATTAATCATAATGGCGATCTGGCACTGGCCCGACAAACCATTGATGCTGCCAGGGCGGCCGGGGCTGATGCCGTGAAATTTCAAAACTATGTGACGGAAGACTTTGTCTCTGATACCTCGCTGATGTACGAGTACGTTTCACAGGGGAAGCGTGTGGTTGAGCCGCAGTATGATCTGTTTAAACGCTGTGAGCTTTCCGCCTGCGCCTTACAAGAATTAAAAACCTATTGTGACCGACAGAGGGTCATTTTTCACAGTACGCCAACAAGTGAAACCGCCATTCGCGATTTAGTGCGCCTGAAGGTACCGGTGCTGAAAAACGGTTCCGACTATTTGACTCATCTTCCGCTGATTCGAGCGATGGGTCAGACCGGGCTGCCGACGGTCATCTCGACCGGTATGGCGACCCTGGCAGAAATTGACGAAGCCGTGCGGACCTTCCGCGAGACGGGCAACGAGCAACTGATCGTCCTGCACTGTACCTCATCGTACCCAACTCCTCCAAAAGATGTCAACTTACGCAGAATTCCCGCGTTAGCCGCAGCGTTTCACTGTCCGACGGGGTTTAGCGATCATACTGACGGAATTGCCGCGGCTCTCGGCGCCGTGACCTTAGGTGCGTGCTGGATTGAAAAACATTTTACGCTGGATAAAACCCTGCCGGGGCCTGATCATCGGTTTTCATCAGACCCGGCCGAGTTTCAGGCCCTCGTCCGGGCCGTTCGTCTGGTCGAACAAAGTCTGGGAAATCCGGCCATCACTCCATCGCCTTCCGAAATGGCAGGACGACGAGATTTTCGCTTGTCCTGCGTGGCGGCTCGCAATTTACCCGCAGGGCATGTTCTCATACCAGCAGACATCATGTTTCGCCGTCCGGGAACTGGCGTTGTTCCTGGTGATGTCGCAGCGTTGCTGGGGCGGCCGCTAGCTCGAATGGTGCGGGCGGGGCATGTTTTTCATTTAGAGGAGGATTTCGGATGACGGAAACCCAAGTGTTTGATCCGATCTGGGAGCAGCTTTACGGTGAAGGCAAGTACCTGAACCGCTATCCGTTTGATGCGGTTGTCAGCTTCATTTTCCGCTTTCGCCCTCGTGAGAAATCGCGCCATGACATCACGATTTTAGAGGTTGGCTGCGGGGCCGGGAATAATCTTTGGTTTGCGGCTCGTGAAGGGTTTCAGGTAATTGGCATTGATGGGAGTTTTCAGGCTCTGCTCTATGCGCAGCAGCGGTTTGCAGAAGACGATCTGGAAGGGCAATTTGCGGTAGCGGATTTTACCCGGCTTCCCTTCGAAGCAAAGGTGTTTGATTTGGTCATTGATCGGGGGGCTTTGACCTGCTGTGGCAAAGCGGCCGTGCAACAGGCTGTTACTGAAGTTTGGCGCGTCTTGAAAGCGAACGGTCATTTTCTTTGTAATCCTTACAGCGACCGGCACAGCAGCTATGTGGCAGGTACGCCGAAGTCAGACGGCTTGATGGCCGATATCACGGTCGGGACTCTGGTTGGAGTCGGCAAAATCGGTTTTTACGGACGACAGGACATTCACCGCTTGTTTGCCCGAGCTTGGAAGCTTTTGAGCATCCAACATGTTGAAACCACGGACATGCTGCAACCGCAGTACACAGTTCACGCAGAGTGGCGAATCATTGCCCAAAAATCTCTCGTATAAGCAGGAAGTATGAAAATTTGTTTTTTCGGCAATCATACGGTTGGGGTAAGAACGCTGGAAACTTTGGTAGAGCAGGATAAGGTTGTTGGCGTCATCGCCCATCCTCCTGATTCGGAAGATGGAGTTCGCTACCTCTCTGTCGCTGAGTTCGCTCGTTCCCAACAGATTCCCACTATCAGAAGGAAGGGACGTGATCCGGAAGTCATCGAATTTGTACGTCATGCCTGCCCCGATTTGGTATGGATTACCGATTATCGCTATCTGCTGCCGCGTTCGGTTCTCTCGCTCGCGCCTTTAGGTGTGGTCAACCTGCACCCCAGTTTGTTGCCCAAATATCGGGGGCGCGCCCCGCTTAACTGGGCCATTTTGCACGGGGAACGCGAGCTGGGGCTGACAGCCCATTTTGTAGATGAGGGCATGGATACGGGTGATATTATTGAACAACTCCGCTTTCAACTCGGGGATGATCAGGATGTGGGGGACGCCTTGAGGATGTTATATCCGCTGTATCAAGAGATTTCCCGCAGGGTTCTCACTCAATTCCGTGCAGGGCACGTTCAGCGTTATCCGCAGGATCATGAGCAGGCTACCGTTTTCCCGCGGCGTACCCCTGCCGATGGCTTAATTGATTGGAATCAAAGCGCGACTCAAATCAGGAATTTCGTTCGGGCTTTGGCAAAACCCTACCCGGGTGCATTTTCTTACTGGCAAGGGCGAAAAATTTTCATTTGGTCGACTGAAATTTATTCGAAAAATGTCCATTTCGGCCGGGCGGGAGAAGTTGTCGTCCATGAGCAACAAGGAATCGTTGTCCAAACCGGGAGTGGAGCGCTTCTTCTGAAAGACATCGAATTTGCAGACTCCGATACATCCTGTACTATACATAGAGGGAGTATTCTGCGAGGAGGATCGCATGAGTAAGCTTGCGGCTCAAAATCCTGAGCATGAACGAATTGTTGCTTTTTACACTGACCTGGTCAACCAGTTTGGGAGCGATTTTCGTGCTCTTGGATGGGGTAGTCGAAAATCGCAAGAATTACGTTTTGCCGTCCTTTCCCAAATTGGTCCATTGGAAGGGACGAGCGTCCTCGATGTAGGGTGTGGTTTAGCTGATTTACTAGCATATTTCCATCAAAAGGAATTTCATCTTGATTATACAGGGTATGATTTGACGCCTGATATGATTACGCTGGCAAAACAGCGGTTCCCGAAAAATTCCTTTCACGTCAAAGATATTCTCCGCGACCTTCCGTGCGAATCAGCGAGGTTTGATTATGTCTTTGCCAGCGGGATTTTTAGTTTACGGCAAAAAAATTCGTTAGCATACCTTCAAGCAATGGCGCAACGAATGTTTGCCTTATGTCGTCAGGGAGTGGCGTTCAATACGTTGAGCACCCAGGCGCCTGAACAGCATCCGAATGAATTTTATGCCGACCCGGGTGAAGTGTTGAAAATATGTCTGGATATTACTCCCCGGGTTGTGATCCGGCATGATTACATGGTGCATGATTTTACAATTTATCTGTATAACGAACCAGAATCGCAATGATTGTTTCTATTAACCAACCAGCTTACTTACCGTGGCTAGGCTATTTTCACCGGATAGCTCTGAGCGACATACATATTGTGCTCGATCACGTGCAATTTGAAAAAAATAGTTTTACGAACCGTAACAAAATTCGGACAGATCGGGGATGGTGCTGGTTAACCGTGCCTGTAAAAACCAAAGGAAAATTTGGCAATCTGCCTATTAATCACCTTGAAATAGCTGAGACTTCATGGCAAAGAAAACATTGGCGCGCCTTACAAATCCATTACGCAAAAGCCCCGTATTTCGCTGAACATGCCTCTTTTTTTGAAAAACTTTACCAGCGGAACTGGCAATATCTCAAAGGCGTAATGGATGAAATCACAGCATATTTGTTAGAGGCGGTCGGGATACACACGAAAATACTTTTTAGTTCTGATATGGCTGTTGAAGGCAAGAAAGATGAGCTTGTGCACAATTTATGTCGTCATGTGGGAGCCACACTCTATATCTCAGGCAATTTAGGCCGGGAATATCTTCATGAAGAACTATTTCAAAACGCTGACATAGCCGTCGTGTATCAAGATTATCACCATCCGGTTTACAGTCAATGTTATCAAGGGTTTGAACCGTTTATGGCTGCTATTGATCTGCTGTTTAATTATGGTTCGAAAAGTTTTGACATTTTGATGGACGGAAATGTCAAGAAACATGACATCTTAGAAAGCGGATAGGGAATATGACCATATTATGTATTGTAGCTCATCCGGATGATGAAGTTCTGGGATGTGGCGGAACAATGGCTCAGTTGGTTCGGGAAGGGTACAGCGTCACAATTGCCATCTTGGGCGAGGGGATGACTTCACGTTATCAACAACGTGACCATGCTGATATGAACTTAGTGCAAACTCTTCAGGACTGCACCCAAAAAGCCGCCAACGTTCTCGGAGCCGAGGAAGTGTTTCCCTACAACCTTCCGGATAATCGCTTCGATACTGTTCCGTTGTTAGATATCATCAAAATTATTGAAGCACTTATTGAACGAGTGCAACCACAAGTTATTTATACCCATCATGGCGGCGATCTGAATATTGACCATGTCATCGTACACCGGGCTGTGTTGACCGCCACGCGGCCGGCGCCGTCGTGTCCGGTGAAGACGCTTTATACCTTCGAGGTTCCTTCTGCAACCGACTGGGCGTTTGGACAATTTCAGCCGATGTTCTGCCCGAATGTGTTTATGAATATCACCTCTACGCTTGAAACCAAAATCGAAGCTATGAACGTGTATAAAAGTGAATCCCGCCCCTTTCCTCATCCCCGTTCCCCAGAAGCATTACGAGCTCTCGCCCGGCATTGGGGAAGTGTTGTCGGTTTTCCTGCTGCGGAGGCATTTGAATTGATCTGGGAGAAGCAAAACAGTATACATACAATCTCTTCTTCGGTTGATTAAAGGGTTCGATAATGGGCTCATTGCATGATCACACTCCGGCTAAACGATTATTTGCTTTTGCCGGTTCAGATGAAACGGCTAAAAAGATAGACAGCGAATGGCTACATCAGCTTATCACAAGCGGTTATACCCTTCTTGCTTTAGATGTTGCTGCCGTAGGTAAAGCTAGTGAAGCAGAAGTTCCTTACACGACGATTGATGACTGGATTGATGGTGGGATGTTATTAGAAGCGAAGCAAGAAGCTCTGACATGCGAACAAGAATGGTTTCGCAGTAGCAACGCTACCTTTACAGTTGATCATATCTGTTGGCCAGAGTTTGACTATCGTTTTATGCATTTTTTTTGGACTGATAATATGTTAGCGTTGAAGTTATGTGAAAAATTTCAAAAACTCAATCTTAAAGAGCTAACGTTCTTCCAAAAATTTCCAAAACAGCCAGCCGTGTATTACAATACGTATGATACGTATACCACTGTATGGGAAAATGAATTGACCGATATTGTAAAACCTATATCAGTCAATTTGGGCTCGCAGAAAAGCCTTTTGTATCGCATTGTGCGAGTCATTTGGAGAAAAGGCCTGAAGCGCAAAAAAAATCTTTTAACTGACTATTTTTCCAGAAAAAAATTATTCCATTCTGCCTCTATCTTAAAAGACAAAATCGTCGTTGCATTTAATGCTGAAGTTGAATATTATCGTTTTTTTACGATCATTCAACAAATGAAAACACATTTTCCCAGGAAGATTGCTTTAGCGGTCTTTCAAACCGACCAAGATACTGCCTGGAAAATAGGTAATGACTTATCATGTCCTATCGTTTGGTTACCTCCCCCTCAACATGTCAGTCTAACATTGCAAAAACAACTTTTAACCGGGTATTCACAGAGCTTAAGGGGAACACTGCCGAAAGATCTGTGGTATAAGCCTTTGAGATGCCTGCCGTTTCATTTTCAACACTACTGTGCACAGCGATGGCCCTTACTTGTCGCTTATCTGCGCCTTTGGACTGACATGTTGAACAATTATCGCCCAAAGGCAGTTTGTACGAGCTCACTGCAAGATGCTGAATCTCGTTTACCAACTGAAGCCGCAACACAACTTGGAATTACAACGTTTAGCCTCCCTCACGGCGCAGTAGAGCACGTTGAACGACCAATAATAAGCGGTTATACGCTCTATGGTTCTCCGATTCAGAAATTCAGTTTTGAAAAAGCGGGAATTCCTGTAGACCGTCTTATTGCCTGTCGTCATCTTGTCGCTGAAAACGAGTATTCAGTTTTTTCTGTCCCGCTAACGATAACTCGTAAAACCTGGCGCGTACTTGCACTCACCGATCCAATAGGCTATCCTGGATGTTTATCCCCCAACATCAGGTTCAGAAAACAGGTGAAAGCGTTGCAGATCTTAGACCATCCACCAACAGAAATTGCGGCGAACCTCTGGCTAGGAGTTAAAGTACATCCCCATTATCCCGATATGGAAATTTTTGCTGCTGCCGGAGGACGGATGTCGGAAAAATTACTGCCAATCAATTCCAAATTGCAAGCAACCCTATTAGAAGTTGATTTGGTGGTAGCAGTAAATTATTATGGTTCTGCTCTTATTCATAGTTTACACACAGGAAAACCTGTTATTTTTCTCTGGACAGAACCTTTAATAGGAAAAACCGATCAGACGGCTGTTGCAAACGAATTTCTTCCAGGAGGTAAGCTTGTCACTAACTTGGAAGAATTTTGGAATACTGTTAAACAATTCTTTACCAATTCACTATTCGCTCGGCAAATGCAGCTAAAAGCTCAAAAATTTTCCCGAACCTATTCGGATGACAGCCAGTATCCTGAAATTGATGACGTCGTGCTCAACATTTTATCACGCGATGAAAGAAAGCCTGAACGGAATCGAAGGACAACCTCCTATTTATAGAATTTAACATTGTCAAATTAATATGAAAATTGCCTTTCTGTTAACGTGTTTCCCATCGCTTTCTGAAACGTTTATTCTTAATCAAATTACCGGGCTTTTAGACCTGGGCCATGATGTCACGATTTTTGCCATTGCAGAGTCTCACGATCAAAAACATCATCCTGATATCGAACGTTATCAACTGCTCCAAAGGACGCAGTATCTCCCCCCTATCCCACGAAATAAAATCATGCGGGTACTGAAAGCTATTTACTTATTTACTCGATATTTTCGGCAAGGGGGTCGTACTCTCATGAGTTCTCTAAATATCCTGAAATTTGGCAAAGACGCCATTCAATTGAATGTCTTTTACGCCCTCCTTCCGTTTTTAGGAAAACAATTTGATATTATCCATTGTCACTTCGGACGAAGTGGTATCATTGGTTCACTTCTCAAAAAAGCGGGAATCGGAGGGAAATATGTCACCACATTTTATGGACATGACCTGACAGCATATATTAAGAAGCATGGAGAACCCATCTATCGAGAGTTATTTGCAACAGGCGATCTTTTTCTGCCGATTTGTCAATATTTTAAGGACAAACTCGTGGCGTATGGATGTCCCGAGAATAAAATCATTGTTCACCCTCTGGGGATTGACCTTCGAAAGTTTTCTTCTTCGACTGAAAAGCAACGAGCAGACGACCGGATTAATATTTTAACCATTGCCCGTTTGGATGAAAAAAAGGGGCATAAAGACGCTCTCAAAGCATTACATCGGGTCATCAACTCCTCTCATCAGAGCTTTCATTATACTATTGTTGGTGATGGACCGCTCAAGCAATCATTGATGGAAATGGTTATTCAGCTTCAAATGGAACGGTATGTTTCATTTATGGGATCTGTGACCCAGGCTGAAGTCATTCGATTTTATAAAGTCTCCGACCTATTTCTTCATCCAAGCATCACTGCCCAAAATGGCGACCAGGAAGGAACCCCGACTGCAATCCTGGAAGCGCAGGCAATGGAATTGCCAGTTATCTCGACTTACCATAGTGGGATTCCTGAAATCGTGTTGAATGGACAGTCCGGCTTTTTAGTGCCTGAAGGAGACAGCGACGCATTGGCCGAAAAAATTCTGTATGTACTTGAACATCCTGGCATCTTGACACAAGCGGGAAAGAGGGGACGTAAATTTGTTGAAGAACATTACGATATTTGTCAACTCACACAACAATTAGTAAAATTATACGAAACTCTTTGTGCATAAAGCATATCATTGCTATTGTGGGGGTATCGCTGGAAAAAGATAGAAAACCATATAAGCACTGACAGCGTGCCGAGGACTATTCGGGGATATTTGAATTGAAGGGCATGGCAGTATGGAAATTTTGATCATCGCAGTTGGGTCGGTTGTCATGTTTCTCGTCGGGATCGGCGGCCTCATGCTTTCCCTCCAGATACTCCTGCATC
>CAZSOP010000039.1:0-15277 GCA_964608385.1 uncultured Cytophagia bacterium | reverse complement strand
TGGGGATCCATATCAATTAACAGGGTTGGATATTCCGCTACCGCCAGGCAAGATGCCAAATTTACCGCTGTCGTGGTTTTACCAACTCCCCCCTTTTGATTTGCTATGGCAATCACTTTTCCCATTGCGCCAGCAACCTCCGTTTTCATCCAAAGTAAAATAATATAATCGAATATAATAATAAAATCAACCAAAAGTTTCAACTCTCGCCGGAAGCACTTTAACCTTTAAACTTGACTATTTTTGGTAAAAAATTTATTTTGCATAGGACTTTATCATAACATAAAACTACAAAATGCAAAAAGGACAACCGCCATGTCTTTGTTTAACAAATTAATCATTACCGTGATGCCCCTTATCCCCAAACCAATCGTCTGGATGGTCTCCAAGAGGTATGTCGCCGGTTCAAGACTGGAAGATTCAGTCTCTACCGTCAAGACCCTGAATGATAAAGGAATGGTGGCAACAATGGATGTACTCGGTGAAAGTTCACATAAAAAGGAAGAATGCGAAGAGGCGGTTCAAGAGTACTTTGATGTGCTCGAACGTATCGATAAAGAAAAACTGAATTGCAATATATCTGTAAAACCGACCCAACTGGGTATGTTGATCGATACTGATTATTGCTATGAAAACCTAAAAAAAATTATCGATAAAGCAAAGCATTATAACAATTTTGTACGTATAGACATGGAAGACGCGGGCGTTACCGGTAAAACCATCGATATTTTTCTGCGCTTGCAAAAAGAATATGATAACACAGGGATTGTCCTCCAGGCGTATCTGCGACGAAGCCTGGACGATGTAAAACAGTTGGTAAAAACCCGCACCAATTTTCGTCTCTGTAAGGGAATCTATGTGGAGCCGAGAAAAATCGCCTACAAAGACCCGCAAACCGTAAACGACAATTTTGCACTCTTAATTGAAGAAGCGCTTGGTGCCGGCTCCTACGTGGGAATCGCCACCCACGATGAAAGAGTAACCTGGCACGGGCTAAAAACAATTCATAAACTCAACCTTGAAAAAAACCAATATGAATTTCAGATGTTGCTGGGAGTCGATGAAGAATTGCGCGATATCCTGGTCAAAGAAGGGCACCGCATGCGCATTTACGTTCCCTATGGCAAACAGTGGCATGCCTATTGTATGCGGAGACTCAAGGAAAATCCCAGGATAGCGCTATATGTCACCAAAGCCCTTTTCGGCATTAAATAAAACAACACTTCAATCATAAAGGAGCTCAACATGAAAAAAACAACTATCCTTATTTGGGTCCTTTCCCTGCTGATGATCCAATTTCTCTATGCAGACGAAGGTATGTACCTGATCGATCAAATTCCAAATCTGAATCTTGAAGAAAAGGGACTGCAAATACCCCCCGATTCTCTCTGGAACCGTACCAACGGTGGTGTTTCATCTGCCGTTATCAGTCTCGGTGGCTGTACCGCTTCTTTTGTATCCCCCAACGGTCTTATCGTCACCAACCATCACTGTGCATATGGTGCCATTCAGCGCAACAGCACAGAAGAAAACAATCTTCTCGAAAACGGCTTTCTGGCCGCCTCTTACGAAGAAGAATTGCCTACTTTTGGAACCAACGTTTATATTCTGCAAAATTTTAAAGATGTAACCAAAGAGGTCCTTGAAGGAACCGAAGAGACAAATTCAGCAAAGGAACGGCACGATCAGATCGAAAAGAATATCAAAAAAATCGTAAAAAAAGCAGAAGAGGACACGACCATATCTGCGCGCGTGGCATCGATGAATTCCGGTATGTGGTATGTTAAATATATATTTACCCGCATACAGGATGTCCGGCTTGTTTACGCCCCTCCACAGAGCATAGGTAAATTCGGTGGAGATATTGATAATTTCGAGTGGCCCCGGCATACGGGCGATTACGCCTTTTTGCGCGCCTATGTTGGCCCGGACGGTGAACCGGCAGAACCATCAGAAAAAAATGTTCCTTACCAGCCGAAAAAATGGTTGCCGGTTTCAGATGACGGCTATATGGAAAACGATTTTGTAATGGTCCTTGGGTTCCCGGGAGGGACTGCGCGTTATCGCACCTCCTTTGATATCGATTATCGCCAATCCTTTTATTATCCCTGGCGTATTGACATGCTGAAAAAATACATCAATTTACTGGAAAAACGCTCAAAAGAAGATCCCAAAGCAGAGATTAAACTCGCTTCACGGCTGAGCGGACTGAACAACTCGTTAAAAAACAGCATGGGACAATACGACGGATTGCGGCGGACAAATCTTTTACAGCAAAAAAAGATGTTTGAAAACTCATTCCTCTCCTACCTGGAAAAAACAACGGAAGCAAAATCCAAATACGGACATATCCTGCCTGAGATTGAAAAACAATACCGGGAATTGATGGCCTATGAACAAAAGCGCTATTTCGGATACTGGTTGAGAATCGCCAGCTCTGTTTTGGGGAGTGCGCAACGGGCTGTAACCTGGTTTGAAGAAAAGGAAAAACCCGAACTGGAACGAAAACCCGGTTATGGCGACAAAGATATGCAGAGATCGCTCAAACGCCTGAAATATTCTTTTCGCAATTATGACGACGAAACTGAAATGCGGGCATTGGCGCTTTTTTTCAGCCTTGCGCACGAATTGCCGGAAGATCAGCGCATTGAAGCAATTGAAGCGATTGCTCCCGGTCAAAGCGGAGCTGAAAAACGCAAAACCGAACAAGCGTTTATAAAGAATCTCTATAAAAACAGCCTGCTGACCACCTTGGAGGGGAGAGAAAAAGTCTTTGACCTGTCGGTCAAGCCGGAAGCATTTGAAAATGATCCGGCAATCCTTTTTGCACAAGCCCTGAAAAAAGAACTCGACCCCCTTGATGAAAAGGACAAAGAATTTGACGGTAGCATAACAGCCCTGCGGCCTCAATACATCCGTGCTCTGGCCGAGTGGCAGAGTACAAACATGTACCCCGACGCGAATGGTACCATACGCTTAACCTATGGGTATGTAAAAGGATATTCGCCGAGAGACGCTGTTGAATGTGACTATTTTACCAGCACCGACGGTATTTTACAAAAATATAGCGGTAAGGACCCTTTCGATGCACCTGAAAAATTGCTCGGCCTGATACGCACCGCTGATTTTTCACCTTACCGGGACACCAAAACCGACAAAATGCACGTCAATTTTTTGACAACCCTGGATACCACAGGGGGAAACAGTGGAAGTCCTGTTCTCAACAAACGGGGAGAATTGATAGGATTGCTCTTCGACGGCAACTATGAAAGTATCGTTGCGGATTATATTTTCGACGAACCCATGACACGGTCAATTTGTGTGGACATTCGATATGTCTTGTGGCTGATGAAAAAATTTGACGGTGCTGAAAATCTGCTTAAAGAGATGACCATGTCATCATCATGACCATAAAAACATAGGATAGAAAAATGGATTCCCGGGTTAAAGCAAAAATTGAAGAACTCAAAAAAGAGATCAATTATCACAATTATCGCTATTATGTCCTGGATGACCCTGAGATATCCGATGCGGAATATGACCGTCTTTACAGGACATTGAACAGGCTCGAAGCAGAGAATCCGGAGCTCATTACTCCGGATTCTCCTACCCGCCGGATCGGCGCCCCTCCGCTGAAATCCTTTAATACCATCGACCATTCAATCCCGATGCTGAGCCTCGATAACGCATTCAATGAAAATGAAATACGGGAGTTTGACCGGAGAATTAAACGGCTGTTACCTGAAGAAAAAATCATCGACTATATTTGTGAATTTAAGCTGGACGGCGTTGCCATTGAACTCGTTTATGAGAATGGCCTGCTCATCAGCGGTTCGACACGGGGGGACGGCATCACCGGAGAAAATGTAACCCACAATACGAAAACCCTTAAAACCATACCTTTAGCCCTCCGGGGAGAAAACACCCAGGGCAGAATCGAAATCCGCGGTGAAGTGATTATGGTCCACTCGGATTTTGAAAAGCTTAACGAAAAACGCCTCAAACATGATGAACCGGCATTTGCTAACCCGAGAAATGCTGCTGCTGGTTCTCTAAGACAACTGGACTCTGCGATTACTGCAAAACGACCTCTCGTTTTTTTCCCTTATGGAGTAGGTGAGTTTAGCAACAAAGCGGACATTGCAACACAATCGGATTATATCGACAAATTTAGGGAGTTTGGATTTAAAGTCAATCCGCACACGGTACGTTGTCATGGCATTGACCAGGTCATTGAACAACATCGCATTGCACTCGATCTGCGCGAAAAACTGGATTATGAAATTGATGGATTGGTCGTCAAAGTCAATCGCCTGGACCTGCAGTCAACACTGGGAATTAAAAGCAAAAGTCCCCGCTGGGCCATCGCCTATAAATTCCCGCCCCGTCAGGAAACCACACAAATACTGGAAATCGTCGCCCAGGTTGGCCGAACCGGAACGCTTACGCCGGTTGCCAATCTCAAACCGGTTAAAGTAGGCGGCGTTGTCGTCAGCAGGGTGACGCTGCATAATCAAGACGAAATCGACCGTAAAGATATACGCATCAACGACTGGGTCGTGATAGAGCGTGCCGGAGATGTCATCCCAAAAGTGGTTAAAGTGGTAAAATCACGCCGTCGTGGCCGGGAGATAGAATACTCTCTGCCGCAAAAATGTCCGGTCTGCAACAGCGATACGTTCAAACCGGAAGATGAGGTGGCACGGCGGTGTGTCAATCTCGCCTGTCCGGCACAAGTAAAGGAACGCATCCTCCATTTTGCCGCAAAACCCGCTATGGATATTGAGGGACTGGGGAATAAGCTGGTTTACCAATTGGTAGACAAACATCTCATAGAGACGGTAGCCGATCTGTATAAACTCTCGATTTCACAGCTGCAAAAGCTTGAACGCATGGGCCGAAAATCAGCTGAAAACATCATCAATGCAATAGACAACAGCCGGCAACGTTCGCTGGACCGGCTGGTATATGCTTTGGGCATACGTTTCGTCGGTGAACATGTCGCCCGTATTTTGACACAGCACTATACCGATTTGAATCAATTAAAAGAGGTGAGTGCCGACGAATTGATGGCAATTCCCGAAATCGGCCCAAATGTTGCAAAAAGTGTTGTTTCCTTTTTTCAGAATCTGCAAAATCTTCAAATTATAAAAGAATTCGAAGAACAGGGCCTGAATATTAAGGCGGAACAAACAGATAAAAGCACCGTTCTTGATAATAAAGTCTTTGTTTTCACCGGTGCTCTGACGAGTCTCAGCCGTAACGAAGCCAGGCGTTTGGTGGAGAATGCAGGCGGCCGGGCCACCTCTTCAGTCAGCAAAAACACAGACTATGTCGTCATAGGTGACAATCCGGGGTCAAAGGCCGACAAAGCCAGGGAGTTGGGTGTCACCATAATTTCAGAGGAAGAATTTTTGAAACGAGTCAACAAGGCTTGGCAGCAATCAAAGAAAGCAATATAAACATGAAAAAATTAATCGTCATCATACTGTTCATGACGCTTTTTAGCGCATGCAGCAATGCTCCCAAACAAAATTCCCTGACATTTGTGACCTTTGATGAAGAGATGTCGCTTGGGAAACAAATGGTCATTGAAAGTACGCGGCGATTCAAATTGATCCGCAACATGAAAATCAATGACTTTGTCAACAGGCTGGCAAAAAAAATCGGCCTCGTTTCTGATTGGGATGGATTGACCTATACGGTCTATGTAATCAACGAACCGGATGTATGCCACTTTTCTCTGCCGGGAGGGCATGTTTATCTTTTCCGGGGAATTTTAGATCAGGCTGAAAATACGGCACAGATTGCCGGCATCATCGCGCATGAAATAGCACATATCGCCCACCGGCATGGGGTGGATCGCTTATCGCAAAAGTATGCTTATGCTTTGGCCGCTCAGAGTGTTATCGGTGAAAATCCCGAGATCGCCTCGCACCTCATTCGCAATCTATATACTAAAACAACCATTCTGGATTACCCAAAAGAGCACGAGTTTCTGGCCGACAAAAAAGCAATTCAGTATTGCTGGAAAGCGAATTATGACCCTGCTGAATATGGTCGTTTTATTCGAAAATTCTATCTCCTGGCAGCAGAGCAACCCGAGAATTTCAGGTTGCTCCTCTCTACACATCCGGACACCCGTGAACGCTATCAGTTTATCAGAAAGGAGTTGAAAGACGTGCCGGAAAAGCAGTCGCTGGAGAAAGGCTTGAATGAATTCAAAGAGATTAAAAGTCTGGTACAGCAAATCCCCTACTAGTTACATCTGATTATATTTTATCGCGCTTTCTCCGTATCATCTTACCAGTATCAGCTTTTTGGTCATCTTGATATCCGCTGTAATCAGTTGATAATAGTAGACACCTGCGGGCAACTCTCTTGCGGCATCATTATGCCCATTCCAGACAACCTGGTGCTTACCCGGCTGAAAAGATCGGTTGACCAGGGTCCTGACAAGCTGCCCGATTGTATTGTATATATTCAACATGACATGGGTTTTTCCCGGCAAGGAAAAAGAAATGGTGGTGGCTGGATTGAACGGATTGGGATAGTTTTGCATCAAAGCATAATCCGATGGTTTGACAGCATCTTCATCACCCACATCCGTGGTGTTCTGGATGTAGAATTTACCATTATTAACCGTTACGGGAAGATAGATGGTTTGATCCTCCTCTTTATGAACAATTACAGAATTGTCAACAATCAAATCCAGCTCCTGACCATGCTGTGCATCCGGTGAAATGCTAAAATAAACCTTAAAAATCTCACCGCTATCCGGTTGAATCGTGGTTCCGTCGAGAGACAATAGAAGGATGGTCAGCACGCCTTCATTATCCTGTGGAACGATGGTAAAATTTTCCGTTCTTTCGGTAACCACAACGGAATCCGGAACTAAAAGATCAGGATCGTCGGTTAAGTCCAGCTGAACGCCACGGACGGTAACATCATTTGCCAGAGAGACGTGTATTACATTTTGACAAGTTCCCGCTGCGCCCACATTCGAGCCTACTGTAAGATCAACTCCGTAAGCAGCGAGAGATATAATGAAGCAAAGAATTATTGTTAATATTCTTTTCATAATACTCACCCGACTTAATCATTTAATGTATTCAAGGAAAGAGCCGGGAAAAAGATTCCCGGCTCTGTGACAGGTTTAAGGAAAAGCCAGATCGTAAACAGCAATCAAGTCGTAGATGTCTATATCGCCGTCGTTGTCCATATCACCGCTTTGCATATAGCTGTCAGGCGGCTCCAGACCGAGCACAATATCCGCCATTTTTTGTACATCGGCATCGTCGACTGTGTCAAAAGGTGCAACCAAGTCTCCTGCCTTGACATAATAGAAATGCCCTTCTGTCAGCTGAGCAACAATCGGCCCCTGATCGACGGCGGAGGCCAGTACGTTGGTCAAAAACATCTCCGATGCCGTATTGATCAGAGTGGGATCATTGGCGATATCATAATAAATCTCAACAATCGTATCATCGCTCCCGGAACTGCTGGGGGGAATATAATTCGAAATGGGGACAATACCAATGGTAACATAATTTGCGTCGGCGATCGCCCGCAAGGTAAAATTTTTGGTACGGCCCACCGCGCGCACTTTGATAATTGGTGGTGAAACGCTGTTGTCGACGATCGGAATAGAAAGTACGCTCTTTGAATCGGTTACCCGGAAGGCGATCATGTTTATGTTCACCTGATTCTTCAGACCGATCCGCACGATATTATCCGTCGTCCCCGGTTCACCACTGGCATCTTTGACGTAAAGATGTGCCAGCGCCGAAATTTTAAAATATGCACTGGTATCAGAATAAACCTGATCCAGTACCGTCTTTTCAACAATAATCTGAACACTGTCGGCTATTAAATTGGTCGGAATCGTCCACACATAGCTTCCCTGCGATGCCGGGAGAGAACCTGTAACAAGAATTCTTGTGGTGCCACCGTCAAGAGTATAGTAGAGATCCACAAAATTAATCGAACTGGAGGCGTTCCAGTTAATCAACTGCGAGGTTCCGATAATCCAATTTTCGCCTCCCTGAGGCCGTGTAATGGAAACCGTCGGAATATCTTCCTCGATCTCGAAATCATCGTCACTAACATCATAGGGCAGTGCTGCACCGGCATTTACAACCTTGATGCGACAAGTCGTTGTGGCCACATCCGGTACCGTCCAGGAATAACTGCCATTGTTGGTTACGCCCATTTCAACGACCTGCCAGTCCTGTCCCGAATTATTTGAGAAATATATATCAACCGTAGCGCCATCAAAATCATGATTGGTCCAGGTGATGGTCTGGGTACTGTTGCCGGTATATTTTTCACCGCCGTTCGGGGCCGTAATACTGATATATGGAGCCTTGAGATAAAATGATTCAATGAATACATTACGGTCAGTAGGATCTCCATAAAGAACCACACCGGCATACTTGTTGGCGACATTCCCCTGTAATTTGTTGACATCGGTAACCGTACCATCGAATTGTCCATTGATATAGACATCAAAATGATGTCCGCTGGCATCGGTTCGCGGTTTAATGGTCAATGTGTCGCCGGGTTGAGCGTATGGCTGTTGTGGAAATTTATTGGTTTGAATGGCATTGATGACCTGCCCGTTCTGAATTTCATGTAGCTTAATGGCTCCGTAGCGTCTGTACACAAGATAGCCGTTCGCTGTTGAAGAGGGTTGATCCAAATATACCGCGATACCACCCGAGTTGGTTCCTTCGACATTTGCTGAAGCCGCCCAGAGAATGGAAACTTCAAACGGATTGGCTGCGGCTTTGTAGGTACCGAGAAAATCCCAGGAAGCAGAATCAGCGGTATTAATCAACCGCCCTGCTGACAGCGAAAGAAAAGAATTCGCGCTCCAGTTGGCGCCCAGGGTTGCCCGGTTGAATTCATCGGTTAATACCTGAGAATTTGCCTGAACAGCAACAAAAAGCAATATAAATAAAAAGACTTTCAGTTTCATGATCTATACCTCATTTTTTATATTTACTTGAAAATTACTTCATTACCGCCAGCTTTTTCGTGATGACCACATCACCGGCGATCAATTTATAAAAATAGACACCAGAGGCAACATAGCGACCCTGCTCATCATAACCGTTCCACTGAACGCTATAATGTCCGGCTGACCGTTGCCTGTCCTCGAGCACCTTAACCAATTGACCATTTGTATTGTAAATCGCCAGACGTACGTTTGTGCTCTTTTCCTCGAGCGGTGGAACGTCATAATTGATCAGCGTAGACATGTTAAACGGATTGGGATAATTCTGTTCAAGAGCAAATGTCTCGGGTATATAGCTTTCCCGCTGTTTATTCTCGCCAAAAATGGTTTGGATTTTCCGGACTTTTTCTCCACCGGCAAGGGCCTGGATAACGCGAATATGTTCATTGTGATCCAATTTTTCATTCACCCGAACCGACAACTCGAAAATGTTTTCTCCCTGAGAGAGCACCGGTTTCCCATCCATGCGATAAAGCATTACATTCAAAGAATTTTCCGTATACTTGAAAGATGCCTTGACTTCAGGAGCAAGATTTTCAATCTGAGATTTTGACAAGTGTATCTTGTTGCGATTATAGTTAAGACTAAGCATAAGGCCGTGCAGATTTTCCGTACTGCGCACGACAAACGGAACTTTGGTTTCACCAATAAAATTATTGGGCAAAACACCGACATCAATGCGGGCACTGCTGTTCACAGATTCATCTACGATTGGAATAGACATTTTCGAAAACGTGACTGTACCCAGCAGAGCCAGGTCAATGGCTTCGATGATGTCAACCATGTCGATAACCCCATCGCCATTAAGATCTCCGGACCAAATGTCGTACTCTGTAGCAGCGGGAGGACGATTTAATACAATATCGATCATCCTGAGGACGTCGAACATATCCACCCCGACAAAAGTGGTATCCACATCACCCTTTGCGCCAAGCCAAAAATAGCCATCTTTGATGTTAAATGTCTCGGTCAGATTTTCCATATTGGAGATGGCAACATTGGCGAGTCGGAGCGTTGCCTTGGTTTTGGCCGGCGCATCGGCATTCACGTCGCAGATCACCTTTAGCAAGTCCGCAGCTGTAATGGGTAGTAAATATCGATCGTCACCGGTCGGACTGGCTTTCGGAATCAATACCACTTTTACTCCGCCTTCAGCTGTCGCTGTCCGAAAAACCCGAAATGTATTTGTCATAACCCGGGTTTGCACATCGGTCACCGTAATCGATTCGGGTAAATCCGTCAACACAAAACTCATACCTCGTACTGTGTCGGCATTGGACATCTTGATCATGAACTCTTTGTTTGTCGATCCTGGCAATCCACTGCTGTGCGTCACGTATAGCGTATCTAAATTGCCGCCAAACGCCACCGTCATAAAAGAGATCATTCCGATAAAAAAAAGTTTTAACGCGAGTTTCATCATTCCCTCCGTTATCTGTTAAAAAATGAATTACAAAAAATGTCTTGCTGCGGTACGAGGTTGCTCTGTCTCTCTGTGATACGCTACACCAATCTGATACACCTGATTTCTCGCGAAAGGCAATTTTATGAAAATGCACGCGCAGAGAAAAAACTTATAATTGCTATATTATCAATGTGTTGTAATGACTGTTGCTCGTGACCGGTTTTACATTGGTATCACGTTTATTGTGATTTTGCAATGAACATGCCAAACAAAAAAACATTTTAATAGGATAGTACATTTTCTTTTTATATATTATTATTTACTTTTTACCAAAACTTGTGTGTACTGGATCACAAAACGAGTTAATAACTTCCGAACAGGACTTTTAGTATGAAAAAACTGCAAACCTATAAAGTCACCCCGTCATTACCCCAAGAACTCCAGGCCTTGCAAACCCTGGCCAATAATTTTTACTGGACATGGGATCCTGATTTACAACATCTTTTCAGGCGCCTGGACAGATTGCTTTGGGAAGAATGCGATCGAAACCCTGCTTATCTGCTCGGAAATATCGATCACAAACGGCTTATAAACAGAAGACAGGATGAAGGGTATTTATCGCATCTCGGCCGTTCTCGTGAAACGCTTGAAAAATACCTGTCACAACCTACCTGGTTTGACAAAATCAACAGCAATCACAAGAAATTCACGATTGCTTATTTTTCTATGGAATATGGCCTTGCATCCGCACTGCCTATTTATTCGGGAGGGTTGGGTATTCTCGCTGCAGATCATTTAAAATCTTCCAGTGATCTTGGACTGCCGCTGGTTGCCGTTGGTTTGCTTTATCAGGAAGGGTATTTCCATCAATATCTCTCCAGCGACGGCTGGCAGCAGGAAACTTATCCCGAAAACGACTTTTATAATCTGCCCATTCAACTGGTACAAAACGAAAATACGCCTGTCGTCATATCCGTTGACTTTCCTGACCGGAAGGTATTCGCTCAAATCTGGAAGGCCCGAATCGGCCGAATCGAGCTCTATCTTTTAGATACCAATATTGCAAAAAATAAAGAGAAAGATAAAAATATAACCGACCGCCTCTATGGCGGTGATAAAGAATTGCGTATTCAGCAGGAAATTCTTTTGGGAATAGGAGGTATGCGGGCTTTACATGCGCTGGGCATCTCTCCGACCGTTTGCCATATGAATGAAGGCCATTCTGCTTTTCTTGCTCTCGAACGCATCCGGTTAATCATGAGTGAATACAATCTCACCTTTAACGAGGCAAAAGAAGCCATTCGCGGCGGCACGGTTTTTACCAGCCATACGCCGGTACCTGCCGGCATCGATGAATTCGATCCCGATTTGGTGGAACATTACCTGGCATCCTATTATCAGTCCTTTAACATCAGCAAAAAAGAATTCCTTGAGCTTGGAGGTGTCCAGCTGCCACAAACGAAAGGTAAATTCAATATGGCCATTTTCGCCATCAATACCACCGGTCAATATAATGGGGTTAGCCGCCTGCACGGAGAGGTCGCCAGAACCATGTGGAACTATTTGTGGCCCGAGCTGCCGGAAAACGAAGTGCCTATTACCCATGTAACCAATGGTGTGCATATACAAACCTGGATTTCCGAAGACCTGGCGAATCTTTTTCACCATTACCTCGGACCCAAGTGGTTCAACCAGCCCCTTGAAAACCAGGTCTGGGCCCGAATACAGCAAATTCCGAACGAAGAACTCTGGCGGGCACACGAACGCCAGCGGGAACAGCTCGTCGCCTTTGCCCGTCAAAACCTGCACAAACAACTTGAAAATTCAGGAGCCAGTTCAAACGAGATAGAGCTGTCCGGAGAAGTTTTAGACCCGAAAGCGCTCACCATAGGATTTGGTCGCCGCTTTGCCCAGTATAAAAGAGCCTATCTCCTTTTTAAAGACTTGAAGCGCCTGGAAAAACTATTGAACAACCCCGAACGCCCGGTGCAGCTTATTTTTTCCGGCAAAGCTCACCCGCATGACAATATCGGCAAGGAAATTATTAAAGACATTGTCAACACCATTCGCCATACGGACCTTCGCAATAAAATTGTTTTCCTGGAAGACTATGACATGCGCATTGCATCCTATATGATCAGTGGTGTCGACGTCTGGTTAAACACACCGCGCCGACCGCGGGAAGCCAGCGGTACAAGCGGTATGAAAGCAGGCGCGAACGGGGTTTTGAACTTAAGTATCCTCGATGGCTGGTGGGATGAAGCCTATAATAATAATATCGGCTGGGCCATCGGCCGCGGTGAGGTTTATCATGACCATGAAGAACAAGATGATATTGAAGCCGAAGCGCTTTATGATCTGCTGGAAAACAGTGTTATACCGATTTTTTATGATCGGGGAAGAAGTGATCTGCCGAGGAGATGGATTGAAATGATGAAAAACAGCATTCAAAAAGTCTGTCTCCAATACAATACGCATCGAATGGTCAGGGACTATTTCGAACAGTTCTATATTCAAGCCGAAGAGAGATGGGAACGACTGAGCGACAATCAGTTCCAGGCCACCAAAGATCTTATCGTCTGGAAAGAAAAAATTCAGAAAAACTGGAATAAAATCATAGTCGCGAACGTGACCATCGAAGAGGAAGAAATAAAAGTAGGCAATTCGCTCCAGGTCAGCTCCAAAGTAAACATTGATGGCTTGGAGACAGAGGATATAAGTGTTGAAATTTATTACGGCCGCCTCAATGCCCAGGGTGAAATACAAAACGGCAAATCCCTCGAAATGTCACCAGTAGAAACTCAGGGAAAAACCATTGATTATCGCGCTCAGGTCCCTTGCGAAACAACGGGTCAGCATGGATTTCTGGTTCGAATCAGGCCAAAACATCCTGAATTGACAAATCCATTTGAAATGGGATTGGTACACTGGTATAACGAAGAAAACAGTTAGACCGAATTACTCAAAAAGACAACCCGTTTGGCACACCTCTTGCTATTTGATATATTCTATAAAAAAGTGTACAAAATATACGGAATAGTGTATCATGTGGAAAAGGCTTGTATCACTCTGCATCATTTTGTCATCAGTATCGGCAAGCGCGGTCACGGTTCATCTCAAAAAAAGCAATGTCCCGCTTTATGAAATCGTAGAAATTGAATTCATTTCCTCTACCTCCTATGCAACTCCATTTAAAAACCCCAAAGTCACCACAGAATTTATTTCTCCCGGCGGCAAAAAAATTCTGGTTGACGGGTTTTACAACGGCAACAATACCTACCTGACGCGGTTTATGCCAAACCAAAAAGGCCAGTGGATATTCAATTGGCGCTTTGATCAAAAAACCGGGATGGGATTTTTTATCTGTGGTGAAAAGGAAAATCCCCGGCTTCATGGCCATATCAAAATCGATCCGGAGAATAACCGAAAATTGTCTTACGAAGACGGAACGCCTTTGCACATGGTCGGGGGCAAATATCTCTGTTTTCTGCGTCCTTTCGGCACCGAGGATTTGCAAAAACTGAGCTATCCCGAACGCCTGGAAACCGCCACCTATATAAATTATGTAAAGAATTACCTCGACACTATCGCTGAAATGGGATTAAACAGTGTGTTGTTAAAAATTCAGGTGTTGCCTTTAAATTACGATCTGCAATCCATGAATCTGGTTTTTTTAAAAACAGCTGATAACATCATCCGCTATGCCATGAATCTGGGTATTGTCGTTCAATTAAATATTTTTGATACCTGGGGCAGGCGCAAAGAAGGGGTGAGTTGGTCCAGCCGTAATCCGAGCTCGGTAAATGACCTCCTCCTCGAACCATGGAATCCAAACAGCTATGTCGAAGCAACCAAATTTTATTTACAATATATCATAGCCCGCTACGCTGCCTTTCCCAATGTACAGTGGGAACTGTGGAACGAAGCAGAACGCCTCGATGTGTCAGCGTATGCCGCTACGGCCGCCTATATGCCCTGGATAAAAGCGTACGATCCCTATGACATACCTGTTGGTGGCTCGGAGATGTACACAGGACCCTATCCGCTCGACATGACATTCGCACACGCGTCTCTCAAATGTTATCCCTGGCAATGGGATTTTACACACAACAAAGCATTAGAGGATCCTAACGGTTATAACAACGGCCGCCCTCTCTACTGGAACGAATTAAAGCCGGGTGGCAACGGCACGATCGAAGAAAATTATGACTGGTATAGAGGAACGTTCTGGGGCAATTTTACAGCCGGATCCATAGGATCAAGCGATTATTGTTGGGCAGATATTCGAACGGTTCCAAACACCATTACTGAATATCTGGGGCATTATGGAAAATTTGTTCAAGGGATGGTCAACGTCAACAAACTGAACCCGGCCGACAATCTTGCCTCGTCGCAATCGGGAACTGTGTTTTGCCTGGCAAACCCGGGATGTGAATATGTCCTCTACCTATATAGCCAATCTCAAAACATGCAACATGAACTCGATGTAAAATTAAAAAAAGGAGCATATTATTATCAGTTTTATGATCCAAAATCCGGCGCCTGGTATGGCAGTCGTCAAGTAAACAGCTATGATTATGATGGGTTTAAATCTTTTCAGACACCGCTATATGACAAAGATGTTGTTCTTTATATTGTCGAGGAACAATATGAGCAAAACCTGACTCCTGTTGAATTGAGTCACTTTAGTGCAAAAGTTAGAAACAACGCGATTCATTTACAATGGCATACATCCTCGGAAAGCAACAATTATGGATTTGAAATTAACATGAGTGATGACGGTGTCAATTTTACCACTCTGGCATTTATTCAGGGAAAAGGCACAACGGTTGAAGAGCAGGTATATCGATTCT
>CAZSOP010000038.1:0-15540 GCA_964608385.1 uncultured Cytophagia bacterium | reverse complement strand
CATATCCGGAGTTGATTCCGGTGCAAACCTATCCACAGCATTTTTATACCCATCGTCAGGAACTGGTGCAAAAATTGGCAATGGTTCTATCGGATGTTGCGGACATTGAAAGGCGCTCTTTGCGACATTGTGTGGAAAGATTTAACTGGAAGCAAATGGCTGTTTATTATGATGATCTGTTTGAATCCCTGATAAATCAGCGAAAGAGAGTTACTGCATGAATCCTTTTATGAACATCGCCTTGCAAGAAGCCAGAACCGGTGTAGAAAAACAGCACGGCGGTCCATTCGGGGCTGTGGTGGTCTTTGAAAACCGGATCATATCCAGGGCACACAATCAGGTGTTGCTCGAGAATGATCCAACTGCGCATGCCGAGATTGTCGCTATTCGCAAAGCCGCAAAAGCAATCAGTCATTTTCATTTGACCGGTTACGAACTTTATACCACCTGTGAACCCTGTCCCATGTGTCTTGCAGCGATTTTATGGGCGAGAATTAAAACTCTTTATTTCGGATGCTCCCGCTTTGACGCTGCCGAAATTGGTTTTAAGGATGAGGAGATTTATTGTTATTTTGACAGGGAAAATGCGTCTGTTTTGCAAAAGGAACAAATCGGGCGCCAGGCTTGTTTAAAAATTTTTGACTTTTGGCAAAAACAACAAAATAAAAAGCTGTATTGACAATCCAAAATCGGTAGGAGTATATTTATGCCGACAATATATCCTGAAGGAGAACGATTGCGGCGTGCGATTCGCTGGATTTCCGAGCGCCTGAAAGAGGAATCGTCACAGCCCAGGAAGAGTCTCATCAATGAGGCCATCACAAATTTTGATCTCAATCCGGTTGAATCTGAAAACCTGTATAAATTTTACCAAAACGGATGACCGGAGTGCATCATGGATTCAACCTGTAATTTGCTTGCTCCGGCGGGTTCCTGGGAAACACTTTATGCTGCGATCAAAGCAGGAGCTGATTCGGTTTACTTTGGCCTTGAGCATCTCAATATGCGCGCCCGCGCGGCCAAGCGTTTGCAGCTCGACGATCTTCCCCGTTTGGCGGATGTATGCAGAAAAAGTAACGTGGAATCTTATCTTGCCGTCAATACCCTGATTTACGACCAGGACTTGCACCTTTTACAAACCATTCTGAAAAATGCAGCTGATAGCGGAATCTCCGCCGTTATTGCCACAGATGTGGCCGCTATCTCTATGGCCCGGGAAATGGGGCTTTCCGTACATATCTCAACCCAGGCCAATATTTCCAATCTCCGGGCTGTTCGTTTCTTCTCCTGTTTTGCCGATGTTATGGTTTTGGCCCGGGAGCTCACTTTGGAGCAGATTAAAGCGATTGTGCAGCGGATTGCGGAAGAACAGATTACCGGCCCCACGGGTGAATTGGTTCAGATTGAGCTCTTCGTCCATGGTGCGCTTTGTATTTCTGTTTCGGGCAAATGCGATATGAGTCTGGCACTTACCAATCATTCAGCCAATCGGGGCGACTGCCTGCAGAGTTGCAGGCGCAGTTATCGCGTTATAGATGACGCTACCGGTGAGGAACTCAAAGTCGAGAACAGATTTGTCATGTCGCCGCGGGATTTGTGTACGATACACATGATCGATCAGCTCATCGATGCCGGTGTACGTGTTTTTAAAATAGAGGGAAGAGGTCGACCCGCTGACTATGTTTACAAAGTGACCCATGCCTACCGGAAAGCCATAGATGCCTGTTTGGACGGAAGCTATACAGAGGCAAAACGGCAAAAATGGCAAAAAGAGCTTGAGACGGTTTTTAACCGCGGTTTCTGGCAGGGCGGGTATTATCTGGGAGAAGTGGTGGGAGAATGGAGCGCTTCCTACGGTTCCCGCGCTACCATTGAAAAAGTCTATCTCGGTCATGCTTTGAATTATTTTCAAAAATCCAAAATCGGTTATTTTAAAATCGAGGATTCTGTTGTAACCTGCGGCGACAAGGTCGCCATCATCGGGCCGACCACCGGCTATGTTGAAACCACTGTCGATTCTATTTTTTGCGATGAGGAACCGGTCGGCGAAGGCCGGCTGGGAATGCGGATTACCTTTCCGGTTCAGCAAAAAATCAGAAAAAACGACAAGCTTTACCTGCTACGCCCGCGTCAGCGTTTTCAATCCTGACCCTTTTTCCTGAAAGTTCAGGTCAGTAACTTGATGCGGGCAAAGACATAATCCAGGGGATCCTGTTTGAGAACGAGGCGAAAATAGGGGGTGTTCCCCAATCTTTCCGGAGATTGTTCGGTGTATTCGAGATATTTTCTGCTTTTGCGGGGATGGAACCAGTGCACCAGATAGATGCGTTCATTGGCGATTTCCAGAGATGTGATGCCTCTTTTGCCGATCACAGTGCCTGAATTGAAGACACAGGGAATAGCCAGCTGCGAATTATAGAGACTGCTGTTGAAATTACTCTGTTGGTTTTTCAGATAGTGATAATCGAGTTCACGCTTTAAGCGTTTTATTTTGCGTTCTATAGATTTTTTACGGGCCGGCTTGGCCTTTGGGTATTGCCGGATGAGCTGTTCGATGGTAAATTTCAAATAGTCGGTTTTGGAAAGGGATTCAAACAACGGCCGGTGAGTATGTCCGATGATAGAGACGATTTTATTCCGGCTGGAAAAGAGATAAACGTTTTTCTCTACTTTAAATTTACGCTTGCTGTTGTAAGCGGTGGAGACATTCTTGATTCGAAGCGGCTTTGTAATATAACGCACAAAGAGTTTTGAAAGCAGATAATGTTTTTCAAAAAATTCAACTGCCTGATGCCCGTGAAAAAGAAATATTTTATGGCCGTTATATCTGTATTTAATCGCAGAACGCAGGTCTTCGTTCAAATGATGCATGGAGAACAATTCCCAGTCATGGTTTCCCACGATACGGTATAGACCTGTCTCCTGCTTTAGACGATCAAAAAGCTCGTAGACGTGTTTCCAGCTGGACCTGATTTTTGCATAGTTGAATTTTTGCAGTTCCTCTATATCGCCGTTCAGTATCATCTTGAATTGATTGCGCAGATAATATTCTCTTACCACGGTGGTGAACAGTTTGGCGTTTTTGCGAAAATCATCCCGCTCACCACCGTTTCCCAGGTGTAAATCGCTAAAGATAACCACTCTGTCATTCGGGTTGAGTTCGGTTTCAGGCGTGTTATTGTATAGTTTTTTTAAATTATGAAATATAATATCCTGGTTCATAATATTCGTATCCGAAAGTGTTATATTCTATCGTCCTGCTTAATACGTGTTGCCGGATCAAGGAACGCAAGTTTGCCTTTTATATCTTTTACTCCATGCAGGTATATGGTGTAAGGGATTTGACAAATTTTTTCTGGGCTGACAGCATGCTTTGTAATTTTTCCGGATGCGTAGCGACCAGATTGCTGCTTTCTCTCGGATCTTTGGCGATATTAAAAAGATCGCTCTCGTTCACGAGTTTCCAGTCGCCTTTCCGATAGGCGACCTGGTCGCTGTAGCGATAGATCAGTTCCCGCTCGGGTTGTGCCTGCTGCCAAATGACATCGCTGATATTGCGTCCGTCAATTGATTTACCATTTAGGGCTGTTTCGAATCCGGTGATAGCTGCCAGGGTCGGAACCAGGTCGATATTACAGAGCACTTGATCGCGTAGCTGGTTTGATTGAATACGGGCCGGCCAGGAGACCATGGCGGGAATGCGAATACCCCCTTCATAACAAGTGGCTTTTTCTCCGCGAAATTTTCCGTTATCCGCATGTCCTTCATAGCTTTCTGAATAACCACCATTATCCGAGATGAACCAGATCATGGTATTTTCGCGAATGCCCAAATCTTCCAGGGTATCGAGCAGTCTGCCGACCTGATCATCCATGGCGGCAACCATGGCGCAATAATATTGCCTTGCCTTGTTTTTGATGTGGGAAAATTTTTGCAAATATTTTTCTGGTGCCTGTAGCGTATTCATCACTTTTTGTCCCTGATATGTCGTTGTCAGCAAATTGTAGGTATTGTCGGGAACATCTTTGGGATCGGACTTGCCATAATGAGGCGCATTAAAGGCGATATAGGCAAAAAAGGGTTCTGCCTTGTTGGCGTTTTTGCGAATGAATTGATCCGTGTGGCTACCAATAAGATCTGTGGCGTATCCATTCTCCTGTTGCGGTTCGTTATCAACGACCCAGTCATGTCCGAGAGGGCCGTAGGTATGGCGATAATAATCGATGCAACCTCCGGGAAATCCTGTAAAGGTATCGAATCCATGCTGGTCGGGCCAGTACTGTCGTTGTTGTTTTCCCATATGCCATTTGCCGAATATGGCGGTTTTATAATTACGTGTTTTCAAATATTCAGCCAGGGTCACTTCACAGGGGGCAAAATGAATTTCATCTCCCGGCATATAGACCTTGTTGAGTCCGCCCCTGGAGCGATGCGGAAAACAGCCGGTCAGCAGACTGTAGCGCGAGGGCGTACAGGCGGGTGATGTTACATAAAAACTGGTAAAGCGGATACCGCTTTCGGCAATTGCATCGATATTGGGGGTTGCAATGTCACCTCCATAGCAACTCAAGTCACCATAACCGAGATCGTCCGCATAGATTAACAGGATGTTGGGTTGAATATTCTGTGGTGAGGACTTTGGCTTACAGGCGAGATTGGTTACTGCAAGTGCGCCCAGCGTACCTGCAGAGGTTTTGAGAAAACTGCGGCGATTTAAAGACATGCTTATCTCCTTTTTAATAATCGATATGCTTTGATTTGTTTAATGAACCATCGATATCGTTGTTATTAAATATAAAAAATCAATGATTTATTCTCAACTTAATTCCGTTAAGCCAAAAATCTTTTCTTGCGAATAGATTTTTTTCTTTATACCTTTGCCGGTTGGAAACGCATTGGATGGTTTATGGAAAAAATACTGATCAGCGCCTGTTTACTCGGCGAAAAGACGAGATATGACGGTTGCAGTAACCGGCTTTGTCATCCCTTTATACGGGAATGGCATGAGGCGGGTCGATTGATTTCGGTTTGTCCGGAAGTCGAGGGTGGTCTTGGTGTGCCGCGTCCACCGGCAGAAATTGTCTCCGGAACGGCCGCAGGCGTACTGGCCGGTGAGACCGGAATTGTCAATCGGCTGGGAGAAGATGTTAAGCATCATTTTATCGCCGGTGCCCGCATTGCTCTGCACCGGGCTCGTGAATCAGGTATAAAAACAGCTCTTTTTAAGGAAAAAAGTCCTTCCTGTGGTGTGCACCGGGTTTACGACGGCCGTTTTTGCGGCCGCCTTGTCGCCGGCGCGGGCATCACCACAGCTCTTTTACAGCAGAACGGTATTCGGGTCTTTTCGGAACAGGAGCTAAAAGCCGTTGCCAGTCTTTAAAACTTAATCTCCGAAAGCTTGATCCATTGGTCGGGATTGGATAGATGGAGAGTAATCAAAAAAGCCCTGTGCGTGTCAGTGCCACAGGGCTTTTCAATACCTGAAGAGATTTGCTCTAGTTCTCTTGTTTGAAGCTTTTCATAAAATCAGTCAATTTTTCCACACCCTCCAGCGGCATGGCGTTGTACATGGATATCCGGATACCGCCTACGGATCGGTGTCCTTTCAAGCCGTGCAATCCCTTTTCTTTGGCTTTGGCGATAAAGCTCTTTTCAAGCTCTTCGTTGGGCAAGCGCATCACCGCATTCATCCATGATCGGGAATCTTTACGCACGGGACAGCGGTAATACCCATCACTTTCATCAATGGTTTGATAGACCAGATCCGCTTTTTGTTTATTGGTTGATTCAATTTTATCGACTCCGCCTTGCGTTTTGACCCATTCCAATACCAGATTGACCATATAAATCGGAAAGACCGGCGGTGTATTGTAGAGGGAATTTTTTTCAATATGTGTGCCATAAGAGAGCATGGTGGGAAAACCTTCCTGTGCTTTGGCGGCAAAATTATCGTCGATAATGACGACGGTAACACCGGCAGGTCCAAGGTTCTTTTGTGCTCCGGCATAGATGAGTGAAAATTTGGATACATCAATTTTTTTGGACAGAATATCAGAGGACATATCCGCCAGCAGGGGTTTGTCCTCGACGTCGGGAAACGTTTGATATTGGGTGCCGGCAATGGTATTATTTGTGGTGATATGAACATAGGCAGCATTCGGATCGAGCTGCAGCTCTTCCTGGGTGGGTATGTGGGTAAACTTGTCGGGTTCGGAGGTGGCTGCAATGTTCCCCTTTGCAATGATATTTGCTTCTTTAAGCGCTTTTTTTGCCCATGAACCGGTAATTACATAATCAGCAGAGCCGTTTTCCGGGATAAAATTCATTGGGATCATGGCAAATTGCGTGCTTGCGCCACCACCCAGAAAGAGGACACGATAGTTGTTTGGTATATTCATCAATTCACGCATCAGCGCCTGGGCATCGTTATGAATTTTATCATATTCTGGTGCGCGATGCGAGGTTTCCATTATTGACATGCCTGTACCCTGGTAATCGATCAGCTCTTCTTTAGCCTTTTCAAGGGCCGGGAGGGGCAGGGTAGAGGGGCCCGGATTGAAATTATAAACACGTGCCATGTTAATCTCCTTTATATTAACGCCTGTTTTTGCCTGGTTGTCGCCGTATTGGCGGTTCTATCATTTTCAGACTAGCCCTTGAAATCTGTTAATATTTTTTCGATGATATCACCGATTCGAAGCAGATTCTCTTTGCTGGAAGCGCCTAAATGAGGTGCCAGCAGAACATTGGGCGCTTTTAACAGCGGCGAGCCTTCTGGGGGTTCCTGATAATAAACATCGGCGGCATATCCGGCAATTTTACCTGATTCCAGCGCTTGCACCACATCTTCTTCCACTACCAGCTTGCCCCGTCCTGTGTTGACGATGTAGATACCATCTTTCATTTGTGCGATCAAATCTTTGTTGATAACACCGTTGGTCTCTTCGGTCGAGGGTAAATGCAGGGTGAGATAATCACAGGTGGAAACCAGTTTCTGCAGAGTCAGTTGTTCCTCGATATAATCAGAATCGACCTCGATGATATCAAAACCATAAACTCTCATGCCAAAGGCCTGGGCGCGTTTGGCAACTTCCAGACCGATACGACCGCAACCGACCACGCCGAGTTTTTTGCCGAATAATTCGGTTCGTTTGAGTTCTTTTTTCATCCATTTTCCTTCCCGCATTGAATTATGTGCGGGAATCAGGTTGCTCGGCATAGCGATCATCATTGCAAAAGCGAGTTCGGCAACGGCAATGCTGGAGGCAGCGGGGGTATTATAGACCTGAATACCCTTGCTTTTGGCATAATCGAGGTCTACATTATCGAGTCCGACACCGCCGCGGATGATCAGCTTCAGGTTGGGCGCTGAATCGATATACTCTTTGGTGCATTTGGTTTTACTTCGAATCAGGACCACGTCCGCCTGGGACAGGTTGTTCTTGTCGTCTGTTACCTGGCCGAATTTTTTTAATTTGTTCGGCAAGTTTGCAGCAAAGGCATCTGAAATTAATATCAACATATGAAACTCCTGTTTGATAAACTCAAAGTAATTGACTCACCATACCGCTTCTTAGTTTGGGTTCAAACCAGGTTGATTTTGGAGGCATGATTTTTCCTGCATCCGCTATCTTAAGCAGGGCTTCCACAGATGTTGGGTGCAGAGAGAAAGCGCATCTCCACTCCTGGTTATCAACCAGCCTTTGTAATTCGCCGGTTCCCCGTATACCACCGATAAAATCGATGCGGTGATCCGTGCGGGGGTCTTTGATGTTGAGGATTGGTGTCAAAATATTTTGCATCAAAATGTTTACATCCAGCTGATCCAAAGGATCATCGGCATTGAATGTTCCCGGTTTCGCTTTCAACGTATACCACTGATTATCAAGGTAGAGATCAAAAGTTTGTTCTTGTACTTTTTCTCTCGCGGCAGCGTGGGGTTCGACAGTGAACGCGTTGTTCAATTTTTGCAAAAATGCTTCCGCTGTCAGCCCATTCAGGTCTTTAATCACGCGGTTGTAGGGAAGAACTTTGAGCTGGTTGTGAGGAAAAATCACCGACAGGAAAAAGTTAAACGCTTCCTTGCCGGTGTAAAGGGGTTGCTCTTTGCGGCGTAATGCGCATACCCGGGATGCTGCGGCGGAGCGATGATGCCCATCTGCGATATAGGTTGCATCCAGATTATGAAATTCCAGAACGACCCGATTGATAAAATCAGCCTCCGGAATGACCCAGAGCTGGTGTCTTACGCCGTCATCGGCGGTAAAATCTACATTTGCGGGCCTTTTGGCTCCCTCCTCGAGAAGATGATCGAGTTTGGAATTAGAGGGGTAAAGCAGAAAAACCGGGCCGACTTGGGCGTTCATGGCATCGATCAATCTGGTACGATCCATTTCTTTGGCCGGGCGAGTCAATTCGTGTTTTTTGATGCGGCCGTTGTCATAATCGTCTACTGAGGAGAGGCAAAAATATCCCGTTTGTACATGATCCTTCCAGGTTAAACGGTAAATATAAATACACTCTTTTTCATCCTGAATCAGGGTTCCGTTTTCGATAAAACCAAGCAGATTTTCGCGTCCCTTTTCATACACGACATCCGAATACGGGTCCACATCTTTTGGCAGATCGATTTCAGGTTTGTTGATGTGCAAAAATGAAATCGGATTTTCGGCCGCCATGGTTTTGGCTTCCCGAGAGGATAAAACGTCGTAGGGAGGTGATGCGATCCGCTCGACCAGCGATTCTTTGGGTCGTAATCCTTTGAATGCTTTAATCGTAATCATAATGTCCTCGTCGGATAGGTGAATCTGTTACTGATCATTTTAAATTAAATAAAATTAAAAATAATATTCAAGATGAAAATTTTATGAAGAACGGATTGCTAGAGTAACTCTGTGAATAGTTTAAGATAATCGTGCAAGAGACGGGTGATCAGGAAATTATGTCGCACATATTCCTGACCGGCTTTGCCGATCGACTTTGCCATTTCCGGATTTTTTAGTATATCGACAATAATTTTTGCTATTTTGTCGTATGCTTTTGGTTCGACGAGGAAACCGGTCTTGCCATCCTGTATTTGTATTGGAATTCCGCCAACACTGGATCCGACAACGGGCTTTCCTTTCCACAGCCCTTCGGTCACGGTGAGCCCAAACCCTTCACGTATGGATTTTTGCAGAATGACAGCGGCCTTTCGTTGCAAGGCATTGACCAGAACATTGTTTTCATACGTGATCAAGATAATGTCCCTAGTTTCTACCATATGGTTGGCCTGTTTTTTGACCTTGAGATAAATGTCCAGTCCTTCCGGATCATCGGATGCCATGCTTCCGCACAAAACCAGGCGACAATCCATTTCCTCTTTGACGCGTTTATACACGTCAATAACACCGAGAGGATCTTTCCATTTATCGAATCTCGAAATTTGCAGGAGGATTGGTTTATCGGTAGGAATTTTATGTTTTTTCAGGTTGCGGTCGACCTCTTTTTCTTTAAGGGGCATGTTTTTATGGGTCAGGGGATCGATAACCGGAGCAAAAATGCGCTGTTGTATGGGTAAGTCCGGTCTCCGGTATATTTCGCTTGAGACGATGGCATGATCATATCTAAATACAAACCCTTTGATAAAATTCCACAACTCTTCGTCCGGATTGGACAGATCAATGTGACAGCGCCATATCCAGGGTTGTCTGCGCTTATAGAACTCGATCAGCGGTAAAGGTTGCGGATCGTGGATAATGACGCAATCGTGATTAAAATGAGTATAAACCGAAAAGTTTTCACAGGTATTGATATAATGACGTTTTTTGAGTTCGGACAGTTTGATATGATCACCCTGAAGGGCATTGTGAAACTTTTTGGTGATATTAAAAAAATCAGGGTCTCCTCTCAGAATTCTCCAGCCCGCTTCTATACCAACATCGTTCATTAGAGGGGCAAGACTATTGAGAATTTCGGCGACACCGCCACCGGTATAGGTTGAATTGATATGGACCACGCGTTTGCCGTAAAGTTTTCTTGCAGTTTGATAAATATCACTCAGCACTCTGTCGCCGACGATTTCTCTATAGTCATGCAGTCTTTTCATTCAGACCCTCCTTGATCACTGTTTGTAATAATTCTCTTACCTGTTTGTATGATTTTATCCTGTATTTTGCAACCGTGGCTCGAAATCCCACTTTTATTGTGTGGGCGTTATCCGGCATGTTTTGAAATAACATTTCATCTGTATAGGCATCTCCGATACCGAAAATAAAATGATAGTGTTTTTTCTCAAGGAATTCCTGTGCAGCTCGTCCTTTGCTGACACCTGCATTTTTAATTTCGACCACCATGTTTCCTTCCATGACCTGAAGATTGAGATTCGCAGTCAGAGCAACCAGTCGGTCCATCAGCTCGTGGGCCCTTACTTCGCCGAGTCCAATATCGGCTTTGCGGTAATGCCACACCAGTGAATAATCCTTGGTCTCGATAAATGATCCTGGTGTTCTTTCTGCATATTTTTCCAAAATCGGAATTACCTCGTTTTTCCAGTCCTGGTTGAGCGTTTCTATGGTATTCCAGTTCTTTCCGGCTTTTTTAAGCCAGGCACCGTGCTCGGCACATAGATTGAGGTTGGGCACGGAGCCGAACCATTCCTCAAGGGTGTCTTTTCGTCTGCCGCTATTCAGAACCACTGTACAGTTATTAAGGGTTGCCAGTTTCTTCAGTAACTGCAACACCGTTTTATCCGGTTTGCTCAGTTCGGGAGCCGGGGAAAACGGAACCAGCGTACCATCGTAATCGATAAACATAATCCTGGGGGAATTTTCACGATAAGCCCTGACCAGAAATTCGGTTGTCTCCCGGCCGATGCTTTTAACCAGCATGCTCTCGCTGTGTTCCTTGTTTTGTATCAGCGTATCGATAAAATCATTGGCCCACCGGATAATGTCATAGCGTTTCAGGTTTTTTTGCATCTCCTCGATCTGGTTTTTCTGTTCTTCCTCGGGAACCTGGAGCGCCTGGTATATCGCATCTGCGATTTCATCGATGTCATTCGGATTGATCAGCAGGGATTCTCCCAGCTCATCGGCTGCTCCTGCCATTTCACTGAGAATAAGTACGCCCTTTCCATCGCGTTTGCAGGCGATAAATTCTTTTGCCACCAAATTCATACCATCGCGGAATGGCGTTACCAGGCCGATATCAGCGATATTGTACAACGCGGTCAGGCTGTTAAAGGGAAGCGAGCGGTAGAGGTACCATATGGGCGTCCAGCCGATCGTACCATGGACACCATTGATACGTCCAACCACCGTATCGAGCTGGTGTTTGAGTCGCCGATAGGACTCGACACGCGATCTCGACGGCACGACCACCATAATCAGGGTTACTTTTTCACGGTATTCCGGGTGTTTTTCGAGAAATGTATCAAAGCCTTCCAGTCGCTGTAGTATGCCTTTTGAATAGTCGAGGCGGTCAATGGATAGAATGAGTTTGCATTCTTGCAGCCGATTGCGCTGCCGGCTCATTTCCTTTTTAACCTCGCGTTTCAGACCGGAGCCGTGATATTTTTCATAATCAATTCCCATCGGAAAGGAATCGGCTTTGATAATGCGCTCTTCCCAGTTGATTCTTCCCAGATCATGATCAAGGCCTTTGAGGCGCCGGCAGGAAGATAAAAAGTGACGTACATAGTCAAAGGTATGAAAACCGATTAAATCGGCTCCGAGCAATCCCTGCATAATGTCGTCGCGCCACGGCAGGGTTCGAAAAAGTTCATAAGAAGGAAACGGAATATGCAAAAAGAAACCAATCGTAGAGGCGGGCAATTTTTCACGGATTAAATGCGGCAATAACATGAGATGGTAATCGTGAACCCAGATAATATCATCTTCTTTGGCAAATTGAAGCAGGGCTTCCGCAAAACGAATATTGACTTTTTTATAAGTTTGCCAGTAATTTTGTTCATATATGGTATTTTGGCTGAAATAATGAAACAACGGCCAGATGGTTTTATTGCTGAATCCTTCATAATAGTTTTCCTGTTCGCGCCGGGAAAGAAAAACCGGTACCATATCTTCTTTCCGTAAATTTTCGCGAATAGACTCTTTTTCCTGTTTTTTATCCGTTATAATTCCCGGCCAGCCGATCCAGAGGCTTTTATATTTTTCATAAAAAGAAGCCATGCCCGTAGCCAACCCCCCGGCACTTTTTTTATAAGTCATTTCACCTTTGCGTTTGGTGATATTAATCGGCAATCTGTTGGATATGATAATAAATCTTTTAGACATAAAAACTCCAATTTTTTTTAAAATTTACGGATTTTTAAGGAGAAAATCAAATGACGCTTGTTAAATGATAGCTTTATTTCCCTTTAGCCGCGGACATACGACTGGTAGGGCCTGTATCTTCACCGGTCATATCGTTTAACAACGGGAGCCTTTTTTCAATAGGGCCTTATCATTATCGTTTTAGTTGGATACCGGTAAAATATTATTTTTATTTGTAATAAAATTTAATAGATTATTTAATTGTAAAACGGTTAGATCGGTCATTTTAATACTTTATTAGGCAAAGGATTGTCCATGCGATATTATATCTTTTATTTGGTTTTATTGTGCTTTCTAAGCTCATGTCAAACGCCGCAACAGGAATGGCAGACACCTTATGAACGTTCAGGTGGCCTTGAAACAGCTTCGCTGCAAGAGACATATGCGTACTTTGAACGCCTGGCAAACGTTTCGCCGTATACCACTGTGACGACATTGGGCAACAGCGCGGAAAACCGGGAGATTCAGACGGTTATCATCTCCCGGGACGGCTATTTTACGCCCGGTCAAGCAAAAAAAAGCGGCAAACCGGTGGTGTTGTTGAACTGTTGTATCCATCCCGGTGAATCCGCCGGCAAAGATGCGGTTATGTTGTTGGCGAGAGCGTTGGTTATCTCCAACGCCTATCCAAAAATACTGGACAGTTTAATCATAGCGATCATCCCGATCATGAATCCTGACGGACATGCGAGGTCGAGTCCGTATAACCGCATAAATCAAAAGGGTCCGAAATCTGCAGGCTGGCGGGTTACCGCTGATCGATTGAATCTAAACCGGGATTTTATGAAAGCGGATGCTGTAGAGATGAGAGCATTCTTGCACTGGTATAACAAATGGCAACCCCACGTTTTTTATGACCTGCATACAACAAATGGTCAGGATTTCCAGTATGTGATTACCTATAAAGTCGATACCCATCCCTTATACGGCGGCCCTCTTTCCCGATGGGTTAAAGAGAGGTTTTTACCCCATGTTTTACAGCAAAGCGATGAAGAGGGGCTGCTTATCGGACCATATGCGGGGCCGCTGGATCCCTTGCATCCGGAAAATGGCCTTATGGGGGGTGTTTGGAGACCGATGTTATCCAACTATTATGCGACGTTGTGCAATTCCATCGGTTTTCTCATCGAAGCACACAGCCTGAAAAGCTATGAAGAACGCGTCCAGGGGAGCTATGATGTGTTGCGTATTGGTTTGAATTACCTCGCCGAACATTCCGGTCAATTAATTCAAGCTGTTGAACAGACCAGAATGTGGTCTGCCGGCTTTGGAGCTGCTGATGAGGATTCAAACGTATTTGATATCGAGTTTAATACCCGTACCGACACGGGTGATACGATTATTTTTCGCGGCTATGAAATGGAAACCGTCAAGGGAGCCGTTTCCGGTCGAACCTATATTAAATACAGCGACAGGAAAAGAGATGTTGCTTCTGTTTTATTTGATGATATTCGGGTGAAAACCGCGATCACAGCTCCGCGGGGATATCTGATACCGGTGGCCTGGAAAGAGATCGCTGATCGGCTTGATTTTCACGGTATCAGCTACAGGAAACTGAAAACCCCTGTTCGGGATGCGTTTGAATGTTACCGTCTGGATGATGTTAAATTTGCCGGCCGTTCCTATGAGGGCCGGCAGCGGGTTTCCTATACGGTTAAGCCCTTTACGGATACCCTGACCTTCAGGACCGGCTCTTTTTATATTCCGCTGGGCGATGAAAAAAGCAGATTGATCATGCATTTACTGGAACCCTATGCTCCTGATGCGTTGGTTCATTGGGGATTTATGAATACCATATTTGAACAAAAGGAGTACTTTGAAACTTATGCTATGGAACCCATTGCTCAGAAAATGATGCAGGATGATCCGCAGCTCCGGGCCCGTTTTGAGCAAAAAGTGGAAACAGATCAGGAATTTGCTGAAAATGGGCGGCAACGTCTCTATTTTTTCTACAGAAACAGTCCCTATTATGACCGGAAACTCGATGTTTATCCGGTGGCAAGGGTAACCCGTCGAATAGATGAATCTTGTTTTGAATAAACAGTAAGGAGAATGGTGTTGTATTTTGCTGATGACAAGCGAGTGGTAATGACTCTTGATGCCGGCGGCACAAACTTTGTTTTTTCGGCGATTCGGGGCAACAAGGAAATTGTCGAACCGGTGACCTTGCCTTCTCATTCCGATGACCTGGACAAGTGTTTACAAATTCTTGTCGATGGGTTTCACCGGATCAGACAATCCTCCAGACAGAATCCGGTGGCGATCAGCTTTGCTTTTCCGGGACCAGCGGATTATAAGAACGGGATTATCGGAGATTTGCCCAATTTACCGGCATTCCGCGGGGGCGTTGCTCTGGGTCCGATGCTGGAAGAGATTTATAAGATGCCGGTTTTTATCAATAACGACGGCAATCTGTTTGGTTTGGGCGAGTCTGTGGCCGGTTTGTTACCGCACGTTAACAAGCTTTTACAAAAAGAACAAAAACAGTTTAAAAATCTGATCGGCGTAACGCTGGGTACGGGATTCGGCGGCAGTGTTATTCTGGATGGAAAAATGCTGGTAGGAGACAACTCATCCGCTGCCGAAATTTGGCTGCTTTGCAATAAAAAATACAGCGACTCTTTTATCGAGGAAAGCGTCAGTATCCGTGCCATAAAACGCGTTTATGCCGAGCAGATCGGAATGGATATGAACAACACTCCTGAACCGAGGGATATTTATAAAATCGGTAAAGGAGAAAAACCAGGCCATCAACAAGCTGCCATTTACGCTTTTAAGGAATTCGGCGAATTATTGGGAGATGCGCTGGCCAATATTGTAACCATCATAGATGGTATTGTGGTTATCGGCGGGGGATTGGCCGGTGCTGCTGATCTCTTTTTGCCGTTTTTGGTGGAGGCGATGACCAAACCGATGAAACGGCTCGGCGATGGAGAGGTTCCTCGTCTGGAGATGGCTTGTTTCAATTTGGAGGATGCCCGACAGCGTAACGACTTTGTCCATGCTTTTACCAAAACGATTCAGGTCCCCCGTAGTGAGAAAACAGTTGAATATGATCTTAATCCCCGTATTGGCGTGGGGCTTTCAAGGTTGGGCACCAGCCGTGCAGTTGCGGTTGGGGCATACAGTTATGCCTTGACCCGGCTGGATTCATAGTGGTTACAAGTTATTAAAGGGATCATCCGGTTAATGCGTACCCAAAACCGCCAAGCTCGCCAAGAGCGCT
>CAZSOP010000037.1:0-15641 GCA_964608385.1 uncultured Cytophagia bacterium | reverse complement strand
CGTGGGGCTGGGTGTCTTGATCATATTTTTTGTTACGTTCGAGCCAGACAGCGACCTCTCACAACCCCCCACAGTCGGACGCATGATGATTCTCAGTTACGCTGTGCTGATGCTTTTGCTCGTGGGCAGCGGCAGATTGATATTGCATACCATTCAAAGAAAACTTTTAGCCGCGGGAATCGGACAACGCAATACGGTTATCCTCGGATGGAATAAAAAATCATTCAAATTAGCGGAAAAACTGGAAAAATATCCTGCCCTGGGTTATAAATTAATCGGTTACGTTTCCATAGATCCCCCACCGGCAAAAAACAAATCAAAAAACAACAAATTATTGGGCACCTTGACAGAAATCCATCGCATTGTGCATAAATATAATATTGAACAAATCCTGATATCCACCGGCGCCATTAACCAAAAAAAAATACTAAACATCATCGCACAGATCGAAGGTTTGCCGGTACAAATAAAAATAGAACCCGACCTGTATGGAACCATCATGGGGTTGGCAAAAACACAGCAGATTTATGGATTTCCACTGATCGAAATACAGCCCCAATTGCTTAAACCCTGGGAGCGTAAGACAAAACGGTTTATCGACCTGGTCTTCTCCGCAACCGTACTCATTCTCATGCTACCCGTATTAATTCTGGTTGGCATAGCCATAAAGATCACTTCTTTGGGCCCGGTCTTCTATAAACAAAAACGGGTCGGTAAAAATGGAAGAATTTTCACAATTTACAAATTCAGAACCATGGTTAAAAACGCAGAAAAATTAACCGGCCCTGTATGGGCCGGGGAGAAGGATCCCAGAATAACGACTGTAGGGCGCTTGTTGAGGAAAACCCGTTTGGACGAATTCCCCCAGCTTATCAATGTAATGACCGGAAACATGAGTTTGGTCGGACCGCGGCCGGAACGCCCATATTTTGTCGACCGCTTAAAACGTCAATATCCCTTTTATACCAGACGGCTCAAAGTGCAACCCGGCATAACCGGCTGGGCACAGGTAAAAGGAAAATATGATACCACAATTGAAAACGTCAAGGAAAAACTGGACTATGATCTTTATTATATCGAAAACATGTCTCTGCGAATGGACATAAGAATATTGTTGTTCACCATAGCGGTGATGCTGCGTTTTAAGGGGCAATAATAGAACCCGGCTCCGTTGAACAAAACGGAAATTGCAGTATCTTTTTTCCCCGCTGATGAATAAATGTTTGCAATGTCGGATTTTTTTACTAGTATACTATCTTTGGTAATAAATGATGTAATCAGGAGTATGCAGCCATGCTGGATCTTAAATTTATCCGTGAAAATCCCGATCTCGTACGCCGGGCCATCAGAAACAAAAATGAAAAGGCCGATGTAGATGCCCTGCTTGAACTTGACAAAGGACGCCGCAGCCTCATTGGTGAGGTGGAATCACTACGGGCACAACAAAATAAAGTAACAGCGAGAATCGCTGAAATGAAACGCAACAAAGAGGACGCCTTCGATTTGATCGGTCGCATGAAAGGTCTATCGGAAACGATAAAAAAGTTAAATGGTGACCTCAATAACCACGAAGAAAAGATAACAGAAATACAAATCCGGATACCCAATATACCTCACGAGTCGGTTCCCATCGGCGATGAATCAAACAATGAGGTGGTGAGGGAATGGGGAAAAAGTCCTGAAACCGATTTCAGATGCTTACCTCATCATGAATTGGGCGAAAATTTAAATATCATCGACTTTGCCCGGGGTGCCAAAGTGTCAGGCAATAACTTTATCAGTTATCGGGGGCTCGGCGCCAGGCTGGAAAGAGCTTTGATCAATTTTATGATCGATGTGCATGTTGAAAAGCACGGTTACACGGAAATCTTTCCCCCTTTTATCACCCGAAGAGAAAGCATGTTCGGAACCGGACAGCTGCCTAAATTGGAAGAAGACATGTATCACATCGAACAGGAAGACCTCTTTCTCATTCCAACCGCAGAGGTCCCTGTCACCAATTTACATCGCGATGAAATCCTTACCGGCAATCAATTGCCGGTAAAATATGTGGCCTACTCGCCCTGCTTTCGCCGCGAAGCCGGGGCTTACGGCAAAGAAACCCGGGGTCTGATGAGAGTACATCAATTTAATAAAGTTGAAATGGTCAGGATTGTTACTCCGCAGCACTCCTACGACCATCTGGAAAACCTTGTCGAGGAAGCAGAAGAAATACTGCAGCTTTTGGAGCTGCCTTATCGCGTTCTAAAACTGGCTTCGGGCGACCTGAGCTTTGCCGCCGCGAAATGTTACGATTTGGAAATCTGGGCACCCGGACTGGAGCGATGGCTGGAAGTCTCCTCCTGCAGCAATTTTATCGACTTTCAGGCAAGACGAGCGAACATACGATTCAGGGAGAACAAAGGCAAAAAACCGGAATTCGTCCACACCCTGAATGGGTCTGGAGTAGCGCTTCCGCGAACCGTCATCGGTATACTGGAAAACTTTCAAACCGACGAAGGAACCGTGATCGTTCCACCGGTACTCAGAGACTATATGAAAACGGATATCATTAAACACTAAAATGAATATTGAAAAACAATGTGTCCATATTGTGGTGCTTTCAGATACTCACGGCTATCTCGACCCACAGATTACAGACTATTTGAAAAATGCAGATCATATCATTCATGCCGGTGATATCGGCAGGCATGATATATTACTCGAGCTTGAATCCTATGCACCTTTAACCGCGGTGCATGGAAACATGGACGGGTTCTCAATCCGAAAATATGTGGATGCAGTAGAAAAACTCGTCATCATGGATACCGAAATCACCATAACACATGTGCCCCCGAACAGTAAAAATATTGTCGCCAATAAAAACTGGCAAATCAGCATTTTTGGACATACGCACACAGCCTCCGTCATTTCACAGGATCATCATCTGGTTTTAAATCCCGGGTCCGCCAGCAAACCACGATTTTCAAAAGACCCGACATTCGCGTTGCTGACCTTGTGTGCAAACACCGCCCCAAAAGCTGAAATCATAAAGCTGCCGAAACCATAACCGATGATAGCTACCAGGAGTTCAATATGTCATTTCAAAACAAACTGTTGCATATTATCGAAAAGAATCAGTCCATCCTCTGTATAGGCCTGGATACACACGCTGACCGTATTCCCGACCACCTAAAAAACCGGGAGAACCCACTCTATGACTTTAATAAGGCAATTATAGACAAAACAGTACAATATGCGGCAGCCTATAAACTCAACACAGCGTTCTATGAGGCGTGCGGGATAATGGGGTGGGAAGCGTTGAAAAAAACCGTTCAATACATACCCGATTCGGTACTAACTATTGTGGATGCAAAGAGAGGAGATATCGGCAATACTTCCAAACTGTATGCGCAGGCGTTATTTAATGAATTGAATGCTGATGCCATCACCGTAAATCCCCTGATGGGATACGATTCCGTATATCCGTTTATCGAAAACCCCGAAAAAGGGGTCTTTTTTCTCTGTCTGACCAGTAATCCGGGGACAAAGGATTTTCAGCACTTTAATGATGGCACGCAGACGCTTTACTCGAAAATCGCCCTTACCGTAAAAACCTGGAATGAGAAACAAAATTGCGGACTGGTGGTCGGAGCCACACATCCCTATGAACTCAATACGATACGGGAATGGGTTCCGGAACTGCCACTGCTGATCCCGGGTATCGGTGCTCAAGGCGGTGACCTGGAAAAATCGGTAAAAAACGGTACAGATAAAAGAGGAAGCAATGCCCTCTTTAATTCCAGTCGCAGCATTATTTTTGCATCAAACGGCACTGATTTTGCCAAAAAAGCTGCACAAAAAGCAAAAGAAACAGCCTTGGCCCTGAATGATGCCCGAAAAGATAAAATAATGACTAGATAAACCGCTCAAAAAGGAATAAAAAAATGAATAAAGAAACAGCCTTGAAAATCTTCCGTCAATCCAGGGCCCTACTTGACGGCCATTTTCTGCTTACGTCCGGTCTTCACAGTCCCCAATATTTCCAATGTGCCAAAGTTTTGCAGTATCCCCAATACGCGAAACTGCTCTGCCTGGAAATCGCCAATCATTTTCGTCATGAAAATATTGATGTGGTCATTTCTCCGGCAATCGGAGGCATTGTTGCCGGCCAAGAAGTTGCGCGGTTACTGGGTTGCAGAGCGATCTTTGCAGAACGCCAGAATAACACCATGGCACTACGGCGAGGTTTTGAACTCATTGAAGGCGAAAATGTATTGGCAGTTGAAGATGTCGTTACCACAGGCGGGTCATTGTCGGAAATCATCGAGCTGGCCGCTGCTCAGAACACCGAAATAAAGGGAGCCGGATTTTTGGTTGACAGAAGCGGAGGCAAAGCAACTTTTGGCTGCCCCCGGTTTGCCGTATTTGAAATGCAGGTTACCACCTATAAACCGGAAAACTGCCCTCTTTGTAATCAAAAAATCCCCCTGGTCAAACCCGGCAGCAGAAGTTTAAACACTTCTCAGGACAAATAACATGCTACTGTATTATATAATCCTGTTTTTCGCCGGTGCGGCTCTTTTATATTTTGGGGCAGAAATGCTTGTCAAAGGATCCTCAAGATTGGCCCTTCTTCTGGGTATTCAACCCATTATTGTCGGTTTTACGGTTGTAGCCATGGGAACTTCTTCTCCGGAACTGGCGGTCAGCCTCACCGCCGCGATACAAAACAGTAAAAATATTGCATTGGGCAATATTATCGGCAGCAATATTGCAAATCTTGCCCTGGTCATTGGTGCCGCAGCTTTGATTCAACCCATTACGATAAAGCGAAACACCGCCCGACGCGAAATGCCTTTCCTCATCGGAACCTCTATTGTTTTCCTGCTCATCAGCCTTGATGGCGAATTAAGCCGGGGCGACGGCATTATATTGCTCATTTTGTTTGCGGTCTTTCTCTGGTATGTTCTCTATATGGCTTTAAAAAAACGCCGGATTCGTCCGGACGGCGAACCGGATATCCCCGATGGTAAGAAATCGAGTCTGATCAATCTTGTCTATTCGATTGCAGGGGTAATAATGCTGGTAATCAGCTCAAATCTGATTATCCGGTCCGCCACTTTTCTCGCAACTGAATTCGGCATCAGTCATATTGTCATTGGAATGACAGTGGTGGCTTTGGGTACATCTCTTCCGGAGCTGGCAGTTTCGTCAGTAAGTTCCTTTAAAAATGAATCGGATATCCTGGTCGGTAACGTGGTTGGCAGCAATTTGTTCAATACCCTTTTAATAATCGCTCTGGTGGCAGTCCTTTATCCCATCCCCGTGGAAAAGGAAATTCTATCCTTTCATTATCCCTATATGATCGGGTTGACGCTTTTATTTTTACCCATGATTACGATCAAAAAAACCATCAGCAGGATTGAAGGCATTTTCCTCTTATGTTTATATGCAGTCTTTATTTATCTTCTTTTTTTCAAATAAAAAAAGGCTCCGAAAAACGGAGCCTTGATCTTAACCCAAATATTTTCTCAGTGGTTCAAGCCGGGAGCGATGACGCAACCGGCGCAATGCCTTTTCCTTAATCTGTCGCACGCGCTCTCTTGTAAGCTTGAAATATTCACCTATCTCCTCCAGAGTAAGGGGTCGGTCGTTATCCAGTCCGAAATAAAGCTTGACGATTTCAGCTTCACGATCCTTCAACGTTCCCAAAACCTTTTCAATTTCCTCCCGCAAAGAAGCCTTCATCAGATCTCCATCCGGTGGCTGATAACGATCGCTTTTCAAAACATCCAGTAAACTGTTACCCTCATCTTCTTTAAAAGGCTCATCCAGTGAAAGATGACGGGCAGATGTTTTCAAAACATCTGCAACTTCAAATGAAGTCATTTCCATCCGATTCGCAATCTCAGACATGCTCGGTTCACGTCCAAAACGCTTTTCCAATGCCTCAAGCGCCCTGCCGACTTTATTAATGGCACCGACACGATTCAGAGGCAAACGAACCACTCTGGATTGTTCCGCCAATGCCTGTAAAATCGATTGCCGAATCCACCATACGGCATAAGAAATAAACTTGAATCCTCGCGTCTCATCAAATCTTTGCGCCGCTTTGATCAGGCCGAGATTCCCTTCGCTAATCAGGTCTTGAAGCGGTAATCCCTGTCCCTGATATTCTTTGGCGACACTGATCACAAATCTTAAATTTGCCTTTACGAGCGTATCCAACGCATCTTCATCACCCTGACGAATTCGCCGGGCCAATTCAATCTCCTGCTCAGGAGGCAATGGTGAAAAATTACCGATTTCCTCCAGGTATTTTTCAATCGATTCTTTTGTCCGGTACTCCTGCTTTTTTTTCTTTTTCTTTTGCCCCGCCACTGACTTTTTAGGCAGTATTTCCTTAATAATTTTTGCCATTGGATCCTTTGTCAATTGATCTTCTTATTTAATTGCCCATTTTAATCGATACTTGTTATCCTGCAACCCGAAAAAACACATGTAGATACATTTCCGGGTCAGAAATAGCGTTCCCTTGGAATTTTTAGAGTCGTTAACTCTCTACACCGGGTCACACATCATTTGAAACAAATATCAAAGAAAAATATTTCACTCTTCTTTCACAAAGTTTTATGTGGCTTTGATTAAAAGGTTCCGACCTTTTTTGGCAGATAGTGAAACAAGGTATCCATTAATATAGTAAAATATATCGCAAAAATCAAATTTATACTTGCGATCGTGCCGTTATAATCGATTCTATGATATTCATGGCCTCCTGAATATCCGATCGGCTAACATCCAAATGAGTTACGAACCGGACCGACTGAGCGGAAAACGGAATGCATAATAAATTCTTTTTCATACAACGCTCCGCAAATTCAGCCGCCGGCACTTTTTCAAAATGAGCGATGACAATATTGGTCTGTGTTGCCTCCAAATCAACGTTTATACCCTGACGCGAAGTCAGGAACTCGGCCAATTCATGAGCATTGTCGTGATCTTCCTTTAACCGCTGGAGATTGTGATCCAGAGCAAAAAGACAAGCCGCAGCGAGAATTCCAATTTGACGCATACCGCCACCAAAAATCTTTCGGAAACGGTGCGCCCGATCGATAAAATCTCTGCTGCCCACAACCACAGACCCAACCGGTGCACCCAGTCCCTTTGAAAAACACAGAGAAGCCGAGTCTACATATTTACCATAGTCGGACAAAGGTATACCCGTAGCAATATGAGCATTCCATAAACGGGCACCATCCAGATGCACAGCCAAGCCGTTCGATTTGGCAAAATCATAAATATTGGCCATGGTTTCAAGGGAAAAAATCGCACCGCCTGCACGGTTATGGGTGTTTTCCAATACAATCAGCCTGGAATGGGGAAAGTGGTGATTACCCGGACGAAGAGCCGGTTTGATCTCCTCGACGGTTATTGTCCCCCTTTTGCCGCTAAGCAGTCGTATTTGAACGCCCGAAAGAAGGGCCGGTCCGCCGCCTTCATAATGAAAACAATGGCTTTCCTTTTCACAGATCACCTCATCACCGGGCTTGGTATGGCTCTTTATAGAAACCTGATTCCCCATTGTGCCGGAAGGCACGAATAATCCCGTCTCTTTGCCAAGAAGAGCCGCTACCCGCTCCTGAAGATGTTTTGCTGTCGCATCTTCAGCAAATACATCATCGCCCACCTCGGCGTTAGCAATGGCTTCTCTCATCGCCTGACCGGGTTTGGTTACTGTGTCGCTACGCAAGTCGATTACTTTGGAAATCATAGGCATCGCTCGAATTATATACCATAATTAGTGACATTTATCTCAATTCGCGGACAAAATGACGCTTAAAAAAGGTCAAGCTGATCGCGTACTCTGTGCTTTGTGCGCTTTTGCATATATTGTTGTTGTAGCAAAGATTGAGAAATAGACTCCAAAAAGAAAGAGGGGGTCTGCTGTAGTGCTTTACCGAAAAGTGTACGTTTATCAGAATGAGACAAATAAAGATACTTTTTCGCCCGGGTCATACCCACATATAACAATCTCTTTTCTTCCTCGATATCGGGCTGCGTGTGTTGCCGGTACGGCAAAATATTATTCTCGATTGCCGGGATAAAAACCACGGGGAATTCCAGACCTTTGGAGGCGTGCAGGGTTAACAAATGCACCCGATCACCCCTCTCATCATAGGTATCGATTTCTTTCTGTAACAATAAAAAATCGAGAAATCCGGCCAGCTTTTTGCCATAAGGTTGCGCCAGAGCCAGTAATCGTTTATAAGACGGTTCTTTATTCAGATGTAACCTCTTAGCGACAAAGGCGATTATATCATAAACACTGGTTTTATCAGTCAAATCCTGCAATTCATTTACAAACTCCAAATATTCCGAAATGTCATCCGGGGGTTCAGTTTGCGCTGAACACTCTCTGGGCGAAACTCCCTTACCGCTCTCTGTGTAAAACCGCTGCAACAACCGCAAGTAACTTGTGGATTTATGGTTCAGCGCAACCCGAAGCGAATCAATAATCTGTTGTATCACAGAGTCACGAGAAAGCCTTTGATCCGTTAGGGTTTCGTGAGGAATACCCGACCGACCGAGCGCCTCCAGAATCGGGGGCAATATATTTTTACTCCTCAATAAAATCGCAAAATCGGAAAAGGCCAAATCCTCCGCGCCTTCCCGATCATCAACTCTTTTTGAATCCATTGAAAAATGAGAGGTCCCCCCCAAAATTCGTTCTATCTGATGGACAATAAATTCTGCTTCCGCTCTCTCGGTTCGGGCTTTATGAATCTGACATTTAACGTCGGGATCAATATTGGACCACAAACGACGGTTATCGATTTCACCCCGCAACATTTGTACCGATGCTGAGAGAATATTTTGGGCCGAGCGAAAATTTTGGCTCAGGTGTATGGTTTGGGCATTTGGAAAATCATGTGTAAATGAAAGAAAAAATGTCCTGCTGGCGCCGCGAAAACCATAAATTGCCTGATCCGGATCTCCAATCACGAAAACATCCTGGGCGGAAAGAGCAAAAATCTTGAACAATTCATATTGAGCACAATTGATATCCTGAAATTCATCAACAGCAATAACGACCAACTGATTCAGCCACTTGCGGCGAACCTCCGGCTCATTGCGCAATATTTGAACGGGATAGTAAATCAGATCATCATAATCCAGAGCGTTTTGCTCTTTCAGTGTGGCTTCATAAGCTTTATATATTTCTAAAAAATTGACAGGCATCTCAGCGAGCAAACTGGAAGGCATATTATCCGGTTTGTAAAGCTGACTCTTGGCCCAGGAAATTTTTTCCATAACCGTCTTGGTCAGCCGATGCCTGCTGCGCTCTTCTATTAGATGTCGCAATAACGTATCCTGTTGCGTATCAACAATTATAAAATCACAATTCCGTCCAAAAAAAGAATCAATGGATCGCAAAAATTTCGCCCCGAATGCATGAAAAGTATGGATGTGCATTTTTTCAACTTTGATCGTCCCAACTGCTTTTTCCAGTCGGACGCGCATCTCTTCGGTACTTTTATTGGTGAACGTTATCGCCAGTATTTGTTCAGGCATTGCCTGGTTGCTGTTAATTAAATATACCAAATGTTGTGTCAATGTCCGGGTTTTTCCTGTGCCCGGCCCTGCCTGCACAATTAAAGGAGGCCCCAAATGCGATACCGCCTGTTGTTGCTGTCCGTTCAACTCAAAAGCGGTGTCGGTTGAATCCTCAAGTTTGTTTCTCTTCTTCCGTATTTTTTTGGGTTTTTTGGAGGAATAAGGCTTTTTCGTATCCGCAGCTTTGTTCTCAAAAACAAATAAGGATTTTTGATTATATAACTCGTGGCGCTCCAGTTCATTAAAAATACGAATGATGCCAAACTCTCCATCATATCCGGGCACTGGGTCGACCTTGCCGATACGCATGCGGTGAATCGCTTCAGCCACAACGGGATTGAATTTTGATTTGATCTCATCGATGGGCAAATCCATGAGTATGGCCAACTCAGATCCCAGCTCTCCGACCATCGACTCATATGCCCCTTTTACTCTTTTGCTTTTAGAACCCACGTTAAAAACCTGAGAAATAACTTCATCCAGTGGAATCAGGCTGTAAAATGATTTTGCCGTGAGCGGTTTTTCACCCTCTTTGCGATCTGCAAGCTCTTCCACCCGGTAGCTGACCCCCAGTACTGCCGGTTTTCCGCAAACCGGACACAGGCCATTATTGGCCATGGTTTCATCCGGAAACATCATTTTATTGCATTTGCGGTGGCCATCCATATGGTATTTACCTTCCTGCGGAAAGAATTCTACGGTACCCAAAAAGTCAGACGTATGTATATCCTGTAAAGCGGAAAACAAGCCATCATAGCTGAGTTCGGCATCAAAAATATTTGCTTCCCGAGCCAGCTTTTCCGGTGAGTGAGCATCGGAATTGGAGACCAAATTCAATCCATCCAGCATGGATAGCCGCCAATTCATCGGCGGGGCCGAGGACAATCCCGTCTCCACGGCAAATATATGAGAACTGAGATCCTCAAAACATTCCTCTATCGTATCGAATCCCGACTTGGACCCCAAAAGAGAAAACCAGGGCGTCCAAATATGTGCGGGAATAAGATATCCTCTGGAATCAGTTTCGAGCACCAACTCGAGCAAATCACGCGAATCCAATCCTAATATCGGGCGCCCGTCAGAATGTATATTTCCAATACGGTTCAGTTTTGTCTGAAACGCTTTCACCGATTCAAAAGAAGGAAAAAAGACGAGGTGATGAACCTTTCGTACTTTATCCTTTTTATAAATGCAGCTGATTTCTCCGGATAGAATAAAAAAGGGGTCAGACCAACAAGCCTCGGGGACACTCTTCTTTAAAGGCCGTGAGAGTTCTTCTTTCAATTTAAAAAATCCATTGCCGGCATCATCCAACTTTGACTGCATTTCTTCAAGCCATTTGGGATGTGTGATATCACCAGTGGCTATAACTTGCAATCCCTTGATCTGACCCCATTGATAGAGATGTTCCAGATTAAGCTTTTTACTGGTTGCTCTTGAGTAATAAGAATGGATGTGCAAATCCGCAAAAAATCGCATGTTTCAACCTTGAAATTCTTTAAAAGGGAAAGGCCACCAGGCCAAGCGCAAACCGGAATCCACCGATGCTGAATCCTTCAAAACCAGTTCTGCCGCGAATGCCGCCGGATGAAATTTCCATTTCAAGATAAAGACCCAATTGTTTGATAAAAAGATACTCTACACCCAATTCAAGAAAAAATCCATTTCCAAACTCATCCGCCTTTTCTGTATTCCTTTGCTGAAAAATGGATAGCTCACCAGCTTCATCCACATCATAGAAAACAATACCAAAGCCATAATATGAATTCAGTGTTCTCGTTATCGGAGGATGCACACGTATACCAATGGCATACCATCTTTCACTCCATTTTGCATCGGACAAATCCAATCCGGTTTGTGCGTCTGTCCCGGACTTTCCGCTTTGTTGAAAGGTGTTGTATTTTAAATTAAGATAATAGCTCGAGTAAAACCTAACGCCGATAAAACCACCATAGCTCTCGCCCCATCTGTTACTATACATGGACTCAAAATCATCCAGGGAAATTCGAAACATGGCAACGCCGCCACCGGTCATGAAGTGCGGCTCGGAATAGAGATAATCTAATTGAGCATAGCTCGATTGGCCAAACAGAGATAAAAACAACAATATCCCTGAAACAAGTGCAATTTTTCTGCTCATAATAAAGGTCTCCCGGCAACAGAATAGGACTGGATGTTCTCAAAGAAACGTTTATACAAAATTAAAAACAAAAAAATTGACCCCAGAATTCCGCAAATATCCGCAACGGCATCGAGAACATCACCATGGCGGCCGGGTATAAAAAGCTGATGCAGCTCATCAAACACAGCAAAAGTAACGCCTGTCATTGCGGATTTTTTTAAGGCGGGAATCAACGAATCGTATCTTGCCCGGGTAAAAGCCCGCATTAACAAAACACCGAACACAAAATAAATGATAAAGTGATATAATTTATCCTGTGCATCAAAACCGATATCCGGCGTTTCCAGTTTTGGATAAGATGTTATAGCAATAATCAAAAAAGCCCAGGCCCAGACAGGTCCCGTCCACCAGCATCGCTGTTTAGTCATCATTTTCCTCTAGTTTCAGCGCCTGCGGCAGGCTTGCAAGCAGATCGCCTGCAATCATTCCGCGCTGACTGTGTTTTCTTGCAGCGATATCGCCTGCCATACCATGAATATACACACCCGTCAAAGCGGCAGAAAGTGAATCGAGCCCCTGTCCCATCAGAGCAGCAATCGTACCCGTTAATACATCACCGGTTCCACCCGTGGCCAGCCCGGCATTGCCGGTGGAATTTATGAAAACTCTGCCGTCAGGAGCACCGACTACCGTCGGACCTCCCTTCAGGACCAGCACTTTTTGCCATTTTTGTGCCGTCTCTTTAACAATCTGAATACGATTTTTTGTTATCGCTGCTATGCTGTTATCGACAAGTCTCGACAATTCGCCCGGATGAGGGGTTAGCACCATGGGACCGTTATAAGAAGAGATCAAATCACTGTCACCGGCCAATATGTTCAACCCATCGGCATCCACAACCATGGGAGTTTCCAGCTGACTGATCAATTCAATGATGAGCTCTCCTGTTTTGGAATGTTGTCCCAAGCCCGGTCCCAGCGCAATGACATCAACACCTTCAAGCCGGAGTATGAGTTCTTCGAAACAGGAATGTAAATAGCCGACATCGGCATCATCGAAAGGCCACGTAATCACTTCGGTTAATTTACCTTCAAAAACGGAATTCAAACTTGATGGAGTGCACAAGTAGGCCAACCCTGCACCGGCACGCAAAACCGCCTGACAAGTCAGTGTAGCAGCACCGGTAAGCCCCCGAGAGCCGGCGATAATAGCAACAGTGCCGCAAGCATTTTTATACGTATCCGGCGCCCGCTTCGGTAATATGGAAAGGATATCATTTTTCTCCAATTCAAAAACATCTGCTTTCTTTTTTTCTAAAACAAAAGCAGGCATACCGATATCGATAACGGTTATGATTCCGGCATGCTCCCGACCCGGAGAAAAAAGCAAGCCCTGCTTTTTGAGTGCCATGGTTGCCGTCACCTCCGCCTGAACTGCGCTGCCCTCTACTTGACCGGTATCTGCATCAACACCGGTAGGAATATCTATGGCCAAAACACTTGATCCTTGTCGGTTGATAAAATCGACGATCGTTCTAAAAAATCCCCGCAACGCACCTTTGACACCGGTTCCCAAAATTGCATCGATAATTAAATCCGGCTTTTCTCTTGCTTCCGGACACTCACTGATAAACTCACACTTGAAACCAATGTTTTCCAGGATTTTTAAGTTGGCCAGAGCATCACCGCTAATTTTTTCTCGCAAAGTTAAAACGAATACCCGAACCGTTTTCCCGGCATTAATCAGGTATCGCGCCACAACGTATCCGTCTCCTCCATTATTACCCGGACCGCAAAAAATCCATATCGTATCATGGTTTGGCTGAAGGATTTTCATCGCGGTCCGAAAGATACCCCGCCCCGCGTTTTCCATCAGTACCATTCCCGGAATTTTTAATTTTTCAATGGTATAACGATCCATTTCCGCCATGATTTCAGCAGTGACTATCGGATTCATTTGCCTCTCCATATTTTGCTTGCAAAAGCACAACGGCAACAGCACTTTTTTCACTGTGAGAAAGAGAAACAAGAATATCACAATTTTGCAGACTATCCGCCAACCGATTCAACACGATGATATAGGGTTTACCACTCGAATGATTGAGAACTTGCACGTCGTGCCATTTAAACTCCTGCTGATCCGCAGGTAAAAGACATTTGATTACCGCCTCTTTGGCGGCAAAACGCGCTGCCATCGACTCTACATGATTCGCTTTTTTTAGACAATATTGTATCTCATCATCGGTGAGTATTCGCTTGATAAACCGGTCACCCCACCGTTGCAGCGCTGAATGAAAACGATCAATCTCAACAATGTCAGTGCCTATTGCTTTGATCATAATGAATATATCGCTTTAAAAAGTGTATTATATGTAGACCAAAAGCCAGTTCTTCTGGTGTTTCAATATAGGTTTTCCTGGGGTAATTATCAATAGCCATTCACAGTAAAGTTGACAACTTTTTCTTGATTGTTACGTATATTTCAATTATTTTGGGAATTAAAATAATGAATTCAGATTATCAGCACGTTACATTATTCATAAACATTATGGAAACAGACAATTCACAACTTATCGATAGGGCTTTAAGGGGCAATGAAAAAGCGTGTGCCGAACTTGTCAGCCGCTTTAAACCCCGTATTTTTAATTTTGTATTGCGTATGGTGAAAAACAGGGAAGAAGCCGAAGACCTGACCCAGGAAACATTTATTAAAGCCTTCAACTCTCTGGCAACATTTAATTCAGATTATGCTTTTTCCACCTGGTTATATAAAATCGCTGTCAATAATTGCATAGATCATTTTCGAAAAAAGCGTTTAAAGACCTACCCCATCGATAATCCAATCACGGTAAAAGACGGGGAAATTCAGCGCGAATTCCCGGATCAATATGCTAAAGAACCCGAAAAAAGTCTGATTTCCAAGGAACAAAGCACTCTGATTGAATGTGCAATTAAAGAATTACCCCCCAAATATCAGCAAGTGATCACCCTTCGTCATACCCTGGAGCGCTCATACGAAGAAATTTCCGCCGAACTCAAGATACCGATTGGAACCGTCAAAGTACGAATTTTTAGAGCCCGGGAAATGCTCAAAAAAGCGCTCAAAACAAACCTGCGCAACTAAATCGGATCACTCATCTATTTCAAAAAGGCGCCCATCGCCGGCCTTGAACAACAATTCACAAGAACGCTCTCCATCTCCCGTCCATGTGCGGATATAGGGCTCGACATGATTTTTAGCGATTTCCCTTATCATATTTACGCTTTTGTCAAAATATACCGTAATTTTCGCTCCATAATTATAATCTCGATTGACCAACAGAGCATATCGTTTTTTATCCATGTCTTCAAACAGACCCACCAAAAATTGTCCATTCTTTATAAAAAGTATGGGAGCCCTGCTTTCTAAACGTTGAGTGCCGGTCGGCAGGGGTTCTGTATGGTAAACACTAATCGATTTACACTGATTTAATATCTGTCCGATTTGTTTAATTTCACGATTGATCCGCATAACGGTTTGGTATATCGACGATCTGTTCCCTTCAGCATCAATCAGAGCGTTTTTGTAATTGAGAGAACGAACTTTCGGGGTAAAATACGAGAAGTATTGAATGCCGCGGGCACCATACGCCAGAGCGCTGAAACTTTGCACCCGAATATGCGAATGTACAGTAGGCGGCAAATCTTCAACATGTGCAACCATAACGGTCGGCCAAAACGGAATATTTTTTTCAATCCAGATATCACGCATAATTTCCAAATTTTTAAAATAATCGGGATGCAATTTGAACTCGATGACCGGATAGGGAGAAACGCTCAGTATCGAAGGTTGCACGGTATCAACAAAAGCCTGAATATAATCCGAATACCCGGCAACGCCCCAGCTCTCCAGATTTTTATAGAGCGGATGGATTGAAATAAAA
>CAZSOP010000036.1:0-15645 GCA_964608385.1 uncultured Cytophagia bacterium | reverse complement strand
GGCATTGGACAAGAAAACCCCTTTGCTGCGTTCCATGGAAGCGATCAATCGAGCTGCAACCCGGGTTCTCGAGCTCTTCAGGCATGAACAGATCAACAGAATTGTGACCACGATTGGAACCGAGCAGGAATATTTTTTGGTCGACAAGGCATTCTATTCCATGCGTTCCGATCTTCGCATTACCGGGCGTAGTCTGGTTGGCGCTGAACCGCCGAAGGGGCAGCAATTGGAGGATCACTATTTTGGTTCGATCAAACCCCGTGTCCTTGCGTTTATGCAGGATGCGGAAAAGGTTCTCTATAAATTGGGCGTGCCGGCGAAGACGCGGCACAATGAAGTGGCACCGCATCAATACGAGATCGCACCGATCTATGCAGAGGCGAATCTTGGTGCAGACCGCAACCATTTGATCATGGAAATTCTCAAAAAAGTAGCTGACCGTCACGGTCTGGCGCTGTTGCTTCATGAAAAACCGTTTGCCGGTGTTAATGGTAGCGGTAAACACAATAACTGGTCGATGGAGGATATGAACGGCAATAACCTGCTCGATCCGGGCAACACGCCGGAGGAAAATTTGCAGTTTCTCATTTTTTTGGTTGCCATTATTCGTTCAGTGCATCTCTATGGTGATTTGTTGCGTGCTTCCGTTGCGTCGGCTGGTAACGATCATCGTTTGGGTGCCAATGAAGCGCCTCCGGCGATTATGTCGGTCTTTTTAGGAGAACGGTTGTCCCGGATTCTCAGCGATATCAAAAACGACCGTCGTACTCGGGTTCCCGACAATTTTATTATCGACCTCGGTATTAGCAAGATGCCGTCGATCATGCGTGACAATACGGATCGCAACCGGACATCACCCTTTGCGTTCACCGGAAACAAATTCGAATTCAGAGCTGTGGGATCATCAGCATCGGTGTCGTTGCCCAATACGGTACTCAGTGCAGCGGTTGCGGATTCACTCGATTATCTCGTCGGCGAGATAAACGTTGAAAAGGAGAGGGGTAACGAGCTTAACAAGGCCATATTTAAGGTTCTGAAAACCGCTATTAAAAAGAGCGATAAGGTGTTGTTTGAGGGGAATAACTATAGTCCGGAATGGGAAGTGGAGGCTGAGAAAAGGGGATTGCCGAATATTAAACGGACAGCCTATGCATTGGATGCTCTTGTCGCTGAAAAAAATGTTTCCATGTTCAGCCGGCAAAAGGTGTTTTCCAGTGAAGAATTGCAGGCCCGCTATCATACCAAACTGGAACAATATATCACGACCCTGGAAATCGAGGCGGAGACACTTGTCGATATCATTCGTACCAAGGTTATTCCCGCAGCTGTAGATTATGAAAATAAATTATGCAAAGCGATCAGTGGTCTCGATACTATTCTTTGCAAAGAGGCGGCAAAAACCGAACTCACGTTTTTAGAGGAGGTCAGCAAAACCAAGCAGGAGCTGTTCGAGGCTTTGCAGTCATTATCTATTGAGCTGGAAAAGGCAAAATCTATCGAAGACATTGTGGATAAAGCCAAATATTTCGCCGATCATATTGTGGATTTGCTGGAAAAGGCGCGAAAACCGGCAGATGTATTGGAAAATTTAATCGAAGATGCGGTCTGGCCTCTGCCGAAATATTCCGAGATGTTGTTTATTATGTGAGATCATTCTTGTCCAAAATAGATTTTTGCAATAAAAAAAATAATAACCACAGAGGTCTCGGAGGACCTCAGAGAAGACAAAGAGAAAGATCAATTACAGTTAATACATTGTATTGGCTTGGGTTACGGTGTCGGGGCGGTGAGATTCGAACTCACGACTTCCTGCTCCCAAAGCAGGCGCGCTAACCGGACTGCGCTACGCCCCGTGAACATTTTGTTTGCAAAAGCGTACGGATTTTATCTAAAGCAATTCCCCGGTGACTGATTTTATTTTTTTCTTCAAGGGAAATTTCAGCAAAGCTTTTGCCATAGACCGGTGTGTAGAAGACCGGATCATAACCGAATCCCTTGTCACCCCGTTTTTCCTTGAGAATTATGCCTTCGCATACGCCTTCGACGGTTTCTGTTTTATTGCCATCCACCAGTGCCATGACGCAGCGAAAGCGCGCCGTGCGGCGATTTTCTGCAACCCCTTGCATTTCCTTAAGCAGTTTGGTTACATTATCATCATAAGTTGCTCTTTCCCCGGCATACCGGCTGGAATAGACTCCGGGTGCCCCGTCCATAGCATCGACTTGTAAACCGGTGTCATCTGCCAGTGAAAGCAGGCCCGAGGATTTTGACAGGATGGTGGCTTTTTTTATTGCATTGCCCTCCAGTGTGGGTTGGTCTTCCACGACCTCGGGTAAATTTTTCAAATCATCTGCAGAAATAATTTTCAGCGGAAGATGAGAAAGAACCTGTTTAATTTCGTTTATCTTATCCGAATTGCGGGTTGCCAGTAACAGCGTTTGCATGGAATAAAATGACAACTTATTTGTAATATTCTTCTTGGTTGCATTTACACATGGCAACGATTTGTTCTTTAAAACGCCAGTGGTCAGAGTTTTCTTTCTTTACGGATCGTACGACTTTGACGTTTGTATAGGCTTCACCGCATTGCCGGCAAACGCGCTGATCCTCGTGTGCGGATTTGGCGGTCTTGGCAGCAAAACTTCTATCTTTGGCCATTTAGAACTCCTTAATATTTTACATAGACTTTATTTTACAAAAAATTCCAATAAAAGTCAATAGAAAATTTATATCGATTCAGAAGAAAGTACTGTTTTTATTGGGGATGATCGTAAGCGTTAGGATATGTTTATAGCGAAATTATTGCCAGGGTTTTTTGTCCGTCATTTAAGCATGGAGCGCAACAACTTGACTTCGCGTTCGAGCCGGTCGATACGCTTGAGCAATACTTCCCGGCTGGGTGGGGTGACACCCTGTTTATACGTACCTTTGACCGAGAACGAAACGCTGCGCGCGACCGCGGCTTCCGAGTCCGGAACCGGAAGCTGTCCGTCCTGTTGCGGAGGTTTTTCCAGAACAACCGTAACTTGATGAACAGAGTCTTGACGTATAATCCCGAGCTGGATTTCATCACCTGGTTTATGGTTCCAGATTTTTTCAGCCAGTTTAAGGGTATTGTTTATGGCATGTTGATTCAGTTGAAAAATAGCATCGCCTTCCTGTAATCCGGCTTTTGCTGCCGGGCTTTTTTCATTGATATGCGTAACCTGGACCCATCCCGGTTTTTCAGGATGGTCTTTCGCGGTCACGCCGAGCCAGGCTACGGCCTGCCTGGTCTGTTTAATAATCATTTTTGCGCGTTGCAGAATGACGTCAGCACCGATCGCCAAAGCTCCGTTGTCCTCAAGAAAAGGGGGCTGGTCCAGACTGAGGTCGTCTATAGCGGTAATTTTTGCTGCCAGAATGGCGACCAGCGTACCTTTGGTATCGAAAATAGGACCACCGACATTACCTGCAGCCACGTTTGCAGAAAGCTGAATGATGCCGTCTTTTCGCACCGCCCTGACCACGCCCATCGAGACTGCCGGTGTTACACCAAGAGAATTGCCCACCAGCGTAATCCAGGATCCCGCTTTCAATTTATTGCTATTGCCGATTTGTGGAGCATGCAAATTATGTTCGCGCGTCCGGATAACGGCAAAACGATAAACCGGGTCTGAACCGATATATTCGGCGCTGGTTTTGCGGCCGTCACAAAACTGTACCGTTATGTGGTCACAACCCTCAACAACGCTTGTACGGGTGATGATATGTAAAGAATCCAGTACAATACCGGATCCGATGTTTGTCATTTTTAGCGATTGTGAGGATACGGAATCTTTTTGCTGCTTTTTTTCAGTTGGGGCATAAAAGGAGGCGGAGATCGTAACCACCGAAGGTTTGACTTTATCAACCAGTTGAACAAGTTCTCTTTCCAATGCCGAGTATGGTGATGACAGTGCCGGCGAACAGTTTTGCATTAAAAAAAATATCCATAACCAATGTACTTTTATTGCTTTCATAGACCTTGATAGAATTCGTTCCCGTTTATAAGCAAATCAGAATTGAATAGATGTACTCGCTTTTCTGTAAAATTGACGATTTTGTAATTCTGTGGTTTGATTGGTTAAAGTTGAATCACGTTGATCACGCGATATCGTTTCGTTCTGTGAATTTTCATCCAACCCGGAAACCAAAACCCGTTCAACCACATAGTTTTTAATCGGCGTCCTTTCGGTTAAAGGTTCCTGCATCACAGGCTGAATTGTGGTGATATTCGGACCTCCCTCTTCAACCATTATAGATTGTGTTTCGTTGCTGAAAAACCATTTACCGATGATCATTCCGACTCCCACCAGCGCAACCGAGGCTGCCGCATACGCCGGCAGACGCCAGGCTTGGGGCAAAATGCCAATTTGTCGATTCGAACAATCTTGCTCTCTGCGCAAGCGTGCTTTTAACAGGATTTTGAATTGTGGGGAAGCTTGAACTTTGGGAAGATCGTTAAGGTTGTTTTTCAGCTCGATCAGCTTTTTGATACGCCTTTCATCTTCAGGGGAGGAAAAAAAATCTGATTCCGCTTTTTCCTTTTGCTTTGGTGGCAGGGAACCATCCAGATAATCCGTCAGCAAACTAGAATGTTTGTAAAGCAAATAGCGTTTGTAGCCTTTTTTCATAAATGACCCTCGCGAAAATTTACTCCCTCTTTTCACTTTTATGATCCATCACTTTTTCTAACTTGCCTTGCAGTTTAAGTCTGGCCCTGTTAAGCCTTGATTTAACGGTTCCAAGAGGAGCATTGATGATATCACCGATCTCCTCATAGGAGAGCTCTTGTATATCCCGTAAAACAATGACCTGACGAAACCGTGGTGGTAATTCTTCTATTGCTTTTTGCAGATATTTATCCATCAAAGCACGATCGGTTCCGCGCTCGGTGTCAGCACGAAAATCCTCGAGTTCGAAATCCTTTTCATCAAATCCCATATCCGAAATAGAGATCAATTTACGCCGTTTGCGTTTGCGCAATTCCGTTTTTGCTAAATTTCCGGCAATCGTGTATATCCATGTCGAAAACTTGGCAATCTGTCTGTAAGCGTGTCGTTTGCGATATAGACGTAAAAACGTTTCTTGTACCACATCTTCTGCTTCTTCATAATTACCAAGAAATCGATAGGCAAAATTTAATAATTGATCCTTATAACGGTCGACGAGCAGTTCGTAAGCATAGAGATCATCTTCCTGGAAACGCTGGATCAACTCTTCGTCGCTCGGACTCTTTTTAGTCTGCGTTTCTGTCATGCTCTAAACTAAATACTTTTCTTTAATTTAAAAGTTCCCGATTTTTAACTGATATAACAAAAATTATTCATATCCTATTCTCTAGGAAGCGGTTAATTTGATCAACAATAGCTCTAACACCAGCTTGGGTCGTTGATAACTCGTTTTTAAATGTTGATCCGCTTCCAGTAGATACTGATAGGCGGATTTTAGCTGTTCTTTTTCATATTTCATCGCCTGGATGCGATAATTTTTGATGAAATAGGGGTGAATTTTTAATGCTTTGGCGATTTCATCCGGACGTCTTCTTTTTAATTCGAGCTCTAACAACTTGCTGAGAATGAAAAAGTGTCTGATGAGCATTGCCAGAATACCGACAGGCGATTCGCCCAACTGCAACATATTGTTGAGTATATGCAGTCCAGCCGACAAATTTTTTTTACCCACAGCATCGCATAGTTCAAAGATATTATATTGTCTCGAAATTCCAACTACTTTTTCAACGTCCTGTGTATCGATATGTTTTTCATCGCCAATATTGGCCCTTAATTTATTCAGCTCCGAGTTTAAATTGCGCAATGAATTTCCAGCGCTTGCCTGTAAAAGCTGAATAGCCTCGCTGGAGATCGTCACCTTACGCTCGGCGAGGTGGCCCCGAATCCAATCCGGAATTTTGTTGTCATACAATTTTTTCGCTTCAAAGGTAGTGCAGTTTTTTTTGATCTGATTCCAGGTTTTGCCACGGCCAAGCGTTTCCGCTGTTATCACCAAAACGGTAGTAACCGAGGGATTCTGCGTGTATTTTTCGATAAGAGAGGTTCCGCTTTGGTCGATCAGATGAGCGTTTTTTACCACCACCACGCGGCGTTCCGCCATCATCGGATATGCCAATGCTGTATTGATGATATGACTGCCCTCGGTCTCATTGCCATAGAGAATATCGAGATTAAAATCCTTCTCTTCGTTGCTGATGGCTTTAGAGATCAGAGTGTCGACAAGACCGTCGATGATAAAATCTTCGTGACCGTAAAACAGATAGAGCGGATCGAATTTTGCCGCCGCCCATTTTTCTTTGAGTGACTTTTCCGTGACAGACACATCAATCCCTTATCGATTTCAAGATTGTTTTTTTTTATGCTCTTTTCGGATTGCCAGAATCAGACAGAAGATGAATCCACCCCACGTTATGAAAAGCAGAGTAACCATGGTGAAGATACTCGTCGGGGCTATATTGATTCCTTATTTCCGGTTATTTCCGCTACAATTTTTCTATTTACCAAGATAAAAAATATTATGATAACAGACCACTGAAAAATATCGCTGTACCCTGCCTGTACAGGCCACTTTTTTTCAGGGGCTAAAAAAAACCAGTGCCAATATAGCAATGATGACGCAATAGGGTGCAAACCAGTAGAGTTTTCCCTTTCTGACAATATTCAAAAGCAGAATAATGGCGATATATCCGGAAACGAAAGAAAATAAAAAACCAACCAGCAATAGGGCCAAAACAGAAGCCTCAAGGCGTTGTTGAAAAAGATCGACGGTTTTCAGCAATGTCGCCCCCAAAATAGCCGGGATCGACAATAAAAAAGAGAACCGCGCTGCATCGTTCCCGGAAAGATGCTGCCACAAGCCGGCGCTAATGGTGGACCCCGATCTGGAGATACCGGGCAGAATGGCCAGTGCTTGTGCCAACCCGATAATCAATGCGCTGCGGCTTTGCAGCGGCCGGCCTGATGGTTTGAAAAATTTGGTGGCAAGCAGAATAGCAGCAGTAACCAAAAGCATGAAACTGACCAGGTATGGGCTGGTAAATGCCGCTTCGATGCTATCCTCCAGCAAGAGACCGACAACCACAGCCGGTAGTGTCGCCAAAAGGATGTAAAAGGTCCATCTCAGATTTTCACTGGCGTTAAAAGCTGCTCCGGCGTTTTTCAGCGATCCGGTACCAAAAAGCAGGCGTAAGGAGGCGAGCATGGCATAAATATCTTTTCTGAATGCCAGCAGAACCGCCATCAGGGTGCCGAAATGAACAATGACTTCAAAGAGAATACCTTGTTGCTCAATACCCAGCAGATATTGTCCGAGAACGAGATGTCCCGAGCTGCTGATCGGAAGAAATTCTGTTAAACCCTGTAAAATACCCAAAAGTATCGCATCACTGATATCCATAGTCGACTCCACAGGCGTTTGGGATGAGCTAAAAGCCTCTTGTTCTCATTATACACGATTTAGTTGTTTACAACCGACGGGCTGTATAAGGGTGCCCTAATATAGAGTTTTGAGGCACAGTTCACAAGAAAAAAAAAAGCCCTGCACAGGCAGGGCTTGAAGATAAAAGCAACGAAATTAATTTAGTTTGTAGAGGATACCGGCGAAAATACCGAAATAATCACCATCACCGACAATCATGTACCTGGCTTCAACAAAGCCAGCCATCATCGGAGAAACCGGCATGGAGGCGCCACCGAGCAGTCCGATGGAAATATCGCTGTCACTGTCATCAGAGCTAACATCGCCGAATTCACTCTTGCTTTCCACGCTGGCACTGACGATTCCCAGGCCAAGCGCAGCACCGGCATAAGGCTGAATGTTACCCTGTACCGGAAAAGCATATTTTGCATTGGCACCTATGTTCAACATGGAAACGGTGACTTCCCAGCTCGAACCGCTGGAAAAACCGACAAACGATTCATCATAGCTTTTCTGCCAATAATCGAGATAAAGGCCGAGATGAAGATTCGGCATCAGGGTACCCAGGTCTGCATCGAGACCGAAACCAATGGTATTATCGATCGGGTCTTCCGGCATCACAAAGCCGACGTGTCCGCCAACACCTTTAAAACCGATTTCGGACTGGGCAAAGGCGGTCGAGACCATAAAAATCATTGCAATAATAACGATTTTTTTCATTGTTTACTCCTTTGTAATTTAAATTGCATTTTTATTGTTAAGAAACTGCACCAATACTGATTATGAGTGTAATGAATATACTATTTTATGGGTTAAAATCAAACTTTATTTTCGTCAATAGATTGCCCGGCTCAGCCGCTCGATGAGTCCGTCTTTATATTTGAAAATATTGACAGCCTGATTGACGCGATGCCGCTCTGAGAACGATAACGCACCTCCAATGCCCGAATAATATTGAACCTCTTTTAAAGAATCAACAATCGTTTGGGAATCGATATTCCCGGAATCGATAATATCGATCAATAAAGTCATCAAATTATAGCCATAAAGGGAGACCGTTGCCGGTGAATAGGAGGTCAGATCGCGGTAGCGGTTACGGAATTGAATATAATCGGGATTTGCTTCCGACGCATACAAACCGGCGACCATTACCAGGTTGTTGATATAGCGGCGTTGGTTATTCAATTGATCCTGGTTCAACCAATAACTGCCGCCCAGCGGCATGGCTTTGATATTATACAGAGCAAACTGGGGGGCGACGATAGAGATGTCCTCTTCATATACCGGCAAAAAGACGCCATCTATAGAGGTGACCGGGATATCGGTGGTTTCGAGAATGCCGGTTTTGTCTTCCGTTTGCTGTGATATTTTTTTATCCAAATCCTGATACCGCGCATCGATTTTTTCCGCGGTAACGGATTCGCCATTCATCAGCAAGCTGTCGCGAATGGCTTGCCGCAATCCGGCCTGACGGATATTGAGAAACTGACGCTTAAGGTCTTCCGTACCCGGGTAATACCACTGCTGAGCAATAATTTTTCCGCCCAGCTGGTCGATGGTGGCTGAAAAGGCGTCGGTCAGCATAAATCCATAATCGTCCGCCGGCGCCAGCATGGCAAAGGTCTTTAGCCCCAATTGATCAAATGCATATTGCGCAAGCTTTTTACCCCGGGTTTCCAGATCGCTGTTGGTCTGGAAAATATGCCCACCTATCGAGGTAATACCATTTTCAGATGCGACCGGAACAATCAATGGTATCTGTTGCGGCACGGCCAGTCCTGCCAGGGTAGCGGATTTTGAGCCTTCGAGTTCTCCGATACAGACCTGGATATCGGTTTTAAATATTTCCTGGCCTGCATTAACGGTACCGACTGTATTGCCTCTCGAGTCCTTAACGATGAGTTCAATTTTGGGATAGTTTTTTTGGCGCTCTTTAAGCGCAACGGCCAGCCCTCGGATAAAATCTTCCGATTCCCGGGCAAAATATCCGCTCATGGGCAGAACCAGTCCCATTCTGACCGGGCGCACAAGCGCTTCAATCGGAAGCTCGGAAATGCGGGAAACTCTGGATGCAACCAGGGGCGGGGGATCCGTCTTTACAAGATTTTCGATCAGCCGGTCTCCATGCGTTTTATCGCCCAATCCGTAAAAAGCCCGGGCAGCCAGGTAGATGGTATAGGGTTTAGCCCTGCTGTTGGAGTGTTTTTGTAAAATGCTCCGGATATCTTTTTCTGCAATACCATGTTCTGCAATGCGTTCACCGAGTTCAAAACTGTTTTGTATCAGTTCGGAATCTGTGCTGTTTGCAAAGACGCGGGCACAATTGGAGAGGGCTTTGCTATAGCGGTACTGCTGCTGTAAAAGTTGTGCGATCAAATAATACGCATCTGCTTTATAGCGGCTGGAGGGATATTGATTGATCAAAAGTTCAGCATAAAAGATTGCCTGGTCAGGTTGATTCAGCTTTTGCAGCGATTTTGCCAGCATAAAATAGTTGGCTGTAATCCGACTGTTGGACTGAGGGTCGGCAACCAGTGACATGAATTCTTCTTTGGCTTTTTCAAAATGCTGATTGCGATACAGAATTAATGCCTGGTTAAAAAGATCGGCATGGTTTTTCTCCTGAGCCAAAACGATCAGCGACGTAAAAAGAATGCCTGTGATAATAAATTTTAAATTGGCCTTCATTTCGAAAATAACCTCCAAAATCACTATTCAACAGTTACACTTTTTGCCAGATTCCTGGGTTGATCGACATTACAATTTCTATTGATTGCAATGTAATAGGCGAGCAATTGCAGCGGAATGATGGTCAAAAGCGGGCTGAACATTTCCCGGCTTTCCGGAACATAAATCACCTTGTCCGCCTTGTTGACGATTTCGGTGTCTCCTTCGTTGGCAATGGCGATAACCCGTCCCTTCCTGGCTTTGACCTCTTCGATATTGCTGATGATTTTATCATATGTGTTATCTTTGATCGCAATGACCACAACCGGCATGTTTTCATCGATAAGCGCGATAGGGCCGTGTTTCATCTCTGCGGCCGGATACCCTTCAGCATGGATATACGATATTTCTTTTAACTTGAGTGCACCTTCCAGTGCAACGGGAAAATTATATCCCCTCCCCAGATAAAGAAAATTTTTAACGTTGTGAAACTTTTTGGCGATTTGTTCAATCTGTTTGCGGTTTTTCAGTACCGCTTCCACTTGTTGCGGAATAGCCTGTAAACTCTGTGCCAGATCGCGGCCCTGTGCGGTGGAAATGGAGCGTATACGTCCCAGCAGCAGGGTGATCAGAGCGAGTACCGTCACTTGGGAGGTGAATGCTTTGGTAGACGCCACGCCGATCTCCGGACCGGCATGTAGGTAAACACCGGCATCGGTTTCGCGTGCAATCGAGGATCCCACAACATTGCAGATACCAAAAACCTTGCTGCGCTTGCGCCGGGCCTCTCGAATGGCGGCCAGGGTGTCGGCGGTTTCTCCGGATTGACTGATGGCGATAACGGTGGTATCATCCCCCAGAATCGGATTGCGATATCTGAATTCCGAGGCATACTCTACTTCAACCGGTATACCTACCAATTCTTCCAGCATATATTCTCCCAGCAGTGCCGCGTGCCAGGAGGTGCCACAGGCGGTGATGATAATCCGGCGTGAGTAGAGTAAACTCTCTATATCGTTTTCCAAACCACCCAGTTTTGCCGTTCCCTCTTCCAGCAACAGACGACCCCGCGTTGTGTTTCTCAGAGTCTGGGGTTGCTCCATTATTTCTTTCAACATATAATGGGGATACCCCTCTTTTTCGATCTGCTTTAAATCGGTATCGATAATGTGAATCGATTTGTTGACCACCTGGTCGTCGATGGTCCTTACCGTGACCGAATCGCCCTTTAAGACAGCAATTTCGCCGTCATCCAGATAAGTGACATCTTTGGTATAACCGATAAAAGGAGCAGCATCCGAAGCGATATAATTTTCACCGTTTCCATGTCCGATGACCATGGGACTGCCCAGACGGGCCGCGATGAACATATCCGGATGCTGGTCACAGATGACCGCCAACCCGTATGTTCCCTTGACCAGATTCAATCCCTGTCGAACCGCTTCAACCAGATCGAAACCGTTGTTCATGTTTTCTTCAAAGAGATGCGCCAGAATCTCAGAATCGGTATCGCTCTTGATTGTATGTCCTTTTGCCAAGAGCTCTTTTTTGAGGAGATCAAAATTTTCAATAATACCATTATGCACGATGGCCAGCATGTTTTTATTGCCGGTATGGGGGTGGGCGTTGATGCTGTTGGGTTCACCATGTGTCGCCCAGCGGGTGTGTGCGATGCCCAGACAACCGCTCAGCGGACGTTTGTTGGTCAGTTCCTGAAGGGCGGCTATTCTACCGGCGGTCTTGTTGATTTGAATTTTTGTGCCATTGTGTACAGCCAGTCCGACGGAATCGTATCCTCTGTATTCGAGTCGTTTCAGGCCGTTGAGCAAAAAGGGTACTGAAGTGTTTTTACCGATATATCCGACAATACCACACATAGAAAATGATCCTCTTTATTCCCACTCGATGGTTCCGGGAGGTTTTGAACTGACGTCATAAACGACGCGGTTAACGCCTTTGATTTCATTAATAATTCGGTTGGATATAGTGCCGAGTACGGCATGAGGAATCTCGGCCCAGTCTGCGGTCATGCCATCCAGGCTGGTGACCGCCCGCAGGGCGATAACATTTTCATATGTTCTTTCATCGCCCATGACCCCGACTGTCCGTACCGGCAACAGCACGGCAAATGCCTGCCAGATTTGGTCATAAAGGTTATTTTTCTCCAGTTCTTCAATAAATATACGGTCAGCCGGCCGCAGGATATTCAGCTGTTTCTTTGTGAACTTGCCCGGAATGCGTACGGCCAGCCCCGGGCCGGGAAAAGGATGGCGTTTGAGTATCGTATCCGGCGCACCCAGTTCTTTGCCCACCAGGCGCACCTCATCTTTAAAAAGCTCGCGAAGCGGTTCAACAAGGGATAAACCCATTTTTTGCGGCAATCCGCCGACATTGTGGTGCGATTTTATGGTCGCTGAAGGACCGCGGGTGGATACGCTTTCAATAACATCCGGGTAGAGGGTTCCCTGAACCAAATATTTAATATTGCCGATAGCCTTTGCCTCGCGCTCAAATATGCGGATAAATTGCTTGCCGATGATTTTGCGTTTTTTTTCAGGATCGGTCACTCGGCGCAGTTTTTTCAAAAAGGTTTTTCCTGCATCTACGCAGCGGAATTCAAAAGCCGCGTTCTCATAAACCTTGCAGACGCTTTTGGCTTCATTTTCGCGCAGTAGACCGGTATCGACAAAGACGCATGTTAACTTTTTGCCGATTGCCCTGGCGACCAGATAAGCCGCTACTGTGGAATCGACGCCACCGCTTAACGCACATAAAACCCGCTGATCTTTTAAGCGTTTGCGCAGATCGGATACGGTGGTGTCGATAAAGGAGCTGGCGTTCCAGTCCCCCCGGCAATCGCAGATTTTAAGAGCAAAATTATTGAGAATATCCTTTCCCTGGGGCGTATGTACGACCTCGGGATGAAACTGAATTCCGAAAAAGGCGTGATCCTGCCGCCGAATGGCTGCGATGGGAGAATTTTGTGTTTTGGCGATAATTTCGAAATTTTGCGGTAGATCGGTGAGATGGTCACCATGACTCATCCACACCTGGGCCGGATTATCAATTCCGGCAAAAAGGTCGTGGGAATCAAGAATTTCAATATTGGCCCGGCCATATTCCCGGTGCGATGCAGCATCCACTTTACCTCCGAGCAGAAAAGCCAAAACCTGCAAGCCGTAGCAGATCCCGAGAATCGGAACTCCCATGTCGAATATGTCGGCGGAAGGGAGAGGAGCGTCTTTGGCATAAACGGATGACGGTCCCCCGGAAAGGACGATTCCTTTAGGGTTTAGGGACTTGATCTGGTCGATGTCGATATCAAAGGGCTTGATCTCGGAATAGACTCCGATTTCCCGAATGCGGCGGGCAATGAGTTGTGTGTATTGTGATCCAAAATCGAGAATAAGGATCACCTCTTTATGTTTTGTTATTTCCATTGCAAATCCCATTGTCTCATAGAGTCGAGTGATTGATAGTGGGTAAGATCATAGTGAATCGGCATGATGCTGATTTTATTGTCCAGTATGGCGCGATCATCTACATCCTTTTCTTTCTCGATATTGATTTTTTCGCCTGTCAGCCAGTAATATTTATTGTTGCGGGGATCGGTTCGCACATGATATTCTTCTCTGTAGGTCGCTTTGCTTTGCCGGGTGATCTGTATACCTTTAATTTGGGATCGCGGCACTGCCGGCACATTGACATTGAGATATACGCCGGCAGGAAGTTTTTGTTTGAACATCAGGGGGGCGAGATATCTGGCGAATTCTGCTGCGGCTGAAAAGTCGGGGTGTTTAAAAGTGGCAAGCGATACCGCAAATGATGGAATCCCCAAAATCGCTCCCTCGGTTGCAGCTGATACTGTACCGGAATAAATCGTATTGATCCCGGTATTGGCTCCGAGATTGATGCCGGATATGAGCAAATCCGGCGCGGGCTGATCCTTGAAAAGCGCCCATGATGCAATTTTAATACAGTCCGCCGGTGTGCCATCGACTGCGTACCCGTAAAATTTGCCGTTTTTGTTGTGTTCTTTTACTTTTAAAGGATCTGTGAGCGTTATAGCATGGCCGACAGCACTCATTTCTGCTTCCGGTGCGACGACCGTGATCTCACCGAGGCCGGATACCGCTTCAACCAGGGCTGCAAGACCCGGGGCATGAATGCCGTCATCATTGGTTAAGAGTATCTTCACTTTGTTCTCCCTTTGCCGTGGACGAAAAAAAAGTAAGCAGTTGGTAAAGCGTCTCTTTCATCTCTTTTCGGTTAACAATTGCATCGACAAAGCCATGTTTGAGCAAAAATTCAGAGCGCTGAAAACCTTCGGGTAGGTCTTCACCAATGGTCTGTTTGATGACCCGGGGGCCGGCAAATCCGATAAGGGCATTGGGTTCTGCGAGTATTATATCGCCGAGCATGGAATAACTCGCTGTCACCCCACCGGTTGTGGGATCGGTTAAGATAGAGATATAAGGAACAGCCGCGTCCGAAAGCATGGCCAGTCGTGCGGAGGTTTTGGCCATTTGCATGAGCGAAAGGGCGGCTTCCTGCATGCGCGCCCCTCCGGAAGCGGAGATAATGATGAGAGGATTCCGCATTTCCAATGCTTTGTCAATCGCGCGGGCAATTTTTTCTCCGACCACAGACCCCATACTGCCGCCGATAAAACGAAAATCCATAACCGATAGAATCACCGGAATCCCTTCCAGTCTACAGGTGCCTGTTCTCACGGCCTCGCAAAGTCCGGTTTTATCCATAGCTGCCTTGAGCCGGTCGGAGTACTTTTTTGAATCGCGAAATTTCAAGCGGTCAACGGAGCGAATATTGCTGTTGAATTCCTGATAACTCTTTTCATCAGCAAGAAGCTGAATATAGTCTGAGCTGTTCATACGAAAATGCTTTTCACATTTTGTACATACAAATTTATTTTTAATTAATTCTTTCTTGTATATAATCTCGTTGCATTGATCGCATTTTTGCCATAATCCATCGGGAAGCTCTTTTTTCTTTTGTGGCTGTAATCCCCTTTTGACGCGTTTAAACCAAGCCATGCTTACTCCAAAATTGTATTTTGATTTATTTTTTCCAAATGACAGGACATCAACAAAGCATCTTCATTTTCCGCCTGATAATAGTTTTTGCGAATCCCAGTAACTTGGAAAGCAAACTTTTTATAAAGAAGGATTGCAGCGCGATTGGATTTTCGTACCTCCAGATAAACGGTTTTGATCTTTTTTGCAGCGGCCATTCCAATTATGAACTTTAGTATAAATGTGGCCAACCCTTTACGGCGGTGTTCTTTGCTGACTGCGATGTTGGCGATGTGTAGTTCATCGCCGATTTCCCAAACAATCGTATAGGCAGCAATATCCTGATCGCAAGTGACTACATAAGCGCGTGAAATATGTTGATTTTTTAATTCCAAATAAAACGATTCCATCGACCAGGGGGAAGGAAAGACGGATTTTTCCAGTTGCCAGATCGGAAGAGCACACGTCTGAACTCCAGTCACGTGAAACGATC